>JAYWAU010000145.1:0-5777 GCA_043782265.1 Ferruginibacter sp.
AAGCTTTACAGGAGATAGAGAAAATGCGGAGGAATATATGGCTGGAGCTAAATAATTACCTTACTCCCCTTGAACAGATCAACGTACTCACTAGTATTATTTATAATTACTATAAACAAAAGGGTGTTGAAATAGCCTACAATCAACCCGAAGATTTTTTAATAAATAAAACGCTCGAAACAAAAAAGGGCAATGCCATCAGCAATGGAATTATTTACCTGGTATTGTGTGAGTTGTTGGACATTCCGGTAAAAGCGATCAATATTCCCCGTCAATTTATTTTGGGTTATTTTGATTCACAATATGAGTTTTTAAATCCGGCAGGCCATTCTTCTCAAAAAATAATTTTTTATATTGATCCTCTTAATGGTCAAATATATTCTCATAAAGATGTAGAGAGTTATTTTAAAAGAATCAGCGTACCTCCTACAACCTCGTACTTTAAAGCAAAAGATAACAGACAGATTATTCAATTTTTGCTCGAAGAATTGAGTAAATGTTATGACAACGATAGTAACCGGTATAAAATGGAAGAGCTGCTAACACTTGTAAAATTACTGGACGAATGATCTATCATGTTGTATCAAAATCAGATTGGCAAAATGCACTTAATCAGGGATTTTATGAACATGCATCTTTAAAAACAGAAGGGTTTATTCATACCAGTAAAGCAGAGCAGATAAAAGGTGTATTGGAAAGATATTATCAAAACCAAACAGCTCTTTTGTTGCTCCATATTGATGAAACCAAATTAACAGCCTTATTAAAATATGATCTTGCATCTTCGGTAAACGAAGAATTTCCGCATATTTACGGGCCCCTAAATTTAGATGCTGTTGTAAATACTTCAGACATTTAAATAATTAGAATAATAACAAAAAAGTGTTGCTATTTATCCTTGCAGGGAAAACTGGTAGAAGAAATCAGACTGCTTTATCCATCCGTTTTTTTCATAAACAGATTGTGCGTTATAATTATCGAAGGCTGTTTCCAGCAATAGCCATCCTGCCTTATTTTGTTTGCCAAATTCTTTTGCCTTGTTAAGCAAAGCTGCTGCAATACCCTGTTTACGGGCCTTTTCGGTAATATATAAATCATTTAGTAACAAAGCTGGCTTTAAAGATACAGATGAAAATATGGGATACAATTGTGTAAAGCCCACTGCTTCGCCATCAACAAAAGCAATAAAAAGAGTTGACTGATTTTTTGCTATTCTTTCCTGTAAAAAGTTAGTTGCAGCAGCCATATCACTGGCCTGGTTATAAAATATTCTGTACGCATTAAACAATGGGGCAACAATATTTATATCATCAATACTTGCTTGTTTTATTTGTAATACCATAAAAATTATTTAGTTTTCAATATTACAAAATACGTTGCAGGTAAAACTATATTTATGATTAATTGGGATGATTTTGAAAAAATAGACATGCGGCTGGGAACTATTTTAGAAGTGACTGATTTTCCCAATGCCAGAAAACCAGCCTATCGACTCAAAATTGATTTTGGTGAAGTAGGAATTAAAAATTCTTCTGCACAAATAACCAACTTATATTCAAAAGCGGAATTGATTGGTAAACAAATAATAGCAGTAGTCAATTTTCCACCAAAACAAATTGCCAATTTTTTCAGTGAATGCCTTGTGCTGGGTGTATATAACCAACATAATGAAGTGGTGCTGCTGCAACCGGCACAGCCTGCTGATAATGGCTGCCGTATTGGCTAAACCTCATAAAACTTTTCCAAAAAAATGCTTACTTTTTTAAAATTATTTTTATTAAGCGTAAAAAAATGATTGCGGCCTTCTTTGCGGCACTCTACCAATTCACTATCTGACAATAATTTAATATGATGTGAGCAGGTAGGCTGAGAAAGCCCTGTAAGCTGCTGTACATCACCACAACATATTTCGCCCTTACGGGAAATTTCCTGAAGTATAGATAACCTGCATGGATCTGCAATGGCATTCATCGCCTTTTCTATAAACCTGGTTTCAGTTTTAACGGTACTCATAATTCTTGTAATTTCTTTATCAAAGAAATTGTATTTTTTTTAGTTTGGCAATATTAATTCATTTAAATTTATCAATACATTTTTATGACCAGAATCATCTCTTCTTTTCACTCTCCTGTTGGTAATATTTTAATTGAAGTAGATGGCGAAATTATCACCTCTTTGATATTTGAAAAGGAAAAAAAAGTCACCCCACCGGACGGAATAATTGATGATGAGAATATTTTAATTAAAAATTGCAAACAACAGCTTACAGCATATTTTAATGGAACAAGACGAGAATTTGATTTACCAATTCAGCAAAACGGTACTGCTTTTCAACAAAAAATATGGACTGCCTTACAGCAAATTCCTTACGGAAAAACAATTAGCTACCTGGAATTATCTAAACGAACCGGAGATATAAAGGCCATTAGGGCGGTAGGCACAACAAATGGAAAAAATCAATTGAGCATTGTAGTTCCCTGCCACAGGGTTATTGGCAGCAATGGCGATTTAACCGGCTACAGTGGCGGTTTATGGCGTAAGAGATGGTTGCTGGAACATGAAAGAAAATTTGCTTATGGCGTACAAACCTTGTTTTAAATATCGATAACTCAAGTGCTACTTTATATCCAACAAATTAAAAGTTAACGGCAATAACTGCTGCGCCTTCTCAATGATATAAACTTCGCCGCTCAAGCCACTTAATATAATTCTTATTGGCTGATTCGTTCTTTCTTCATATTCTGATAAACTCTGGCGGCAGATACCACACGGCGAAATGGGATGCTTACTCTCTCCTTTTAAATTATCATAACTGATAGCCATCATTATAATGCCAGCTCCTTCAAATTGTGAAGCCACTGTAGAAAGTAACACTCTCTCGGCACATATGCCAACAGGATAAGAAGCATTTTCCTGGTTGGTACCGGTTACAATGCTGCCGTTCGATAACAGTGCTGCGGCACCAACCTTAAAATTCGAGTAAGGAGCATATGCGGCCGAAGTAATTGCCCTGGCACTTGCTAATAAACTAGCATCAGCAGTTGTTAATTCTTCTGAAGATGCATAAATCTCTACCGTAAAAGGAATTTCTTTCTTTATCATGGATATTATTTTTTGGTTGCCTTATACCAAAGCATAAAGGCACTTATTAATAAAAGTAATCAGATAAAAAATCCTCCCAACATTGCTATCGGGAGGATTTGATATTTTGAAATTAAACATTAAATAGTATCCTGAACAAATTATTTTATCCATTTAAAAATCCGCTTCCAGCGTGGGCCTCCCTCCCAACTAAACCAAATTAGCGAAGCCTTACCTACAACATGGTCTTCGGGTACAAAACCCCAATAACGGCTATCTAAAGAGTTGTGACGGTTATCGCCCATTAACCAATAATAATTCATTTTAAAAGTATAACTGGTAGCTTCTTTACCATTGACAAATATCTTGCCTCCCTTATTTTCCAATTCATTGCTTTCGTATGTTCTGATGCAACGTTCGTAACGGGTATAATTATCGGCATTCAACTCAATGGTAGCACCTTTTTTTGGTATGTATAAAGGGCCATAGTTATCGGAACTCCATTGCCTCGTAGTATCATAGTATGGGAATAGCCTGTTTTCAACAGGATATAAAAAATCTGTAATTGTGTAACCGGGGGTTATTTTTAACTGTTGCTTTTCTTCATTGGTGATATTTACAAGGTAAATATTATTACCTATTTGTTGAATATCTCTCTGCTCCCAACGTACATGTATACCCATAGGTAACAGCACTTCTTCTGCATTTTCTTTACTATCCAATGCCGGTGTATTGAGTGGAATAGTCATTTTATAATAACGTTGTGCCTGTGGAAAATAATCCTGTGGCTTTCCATTAACCATCAAGGCTCCATTAATAACCTGTATCGTATCACCTGCTATCCCTACACAACGTTTAATAAAATTTTCTCTTTTATCAACAGGTCTTGTAATAATCATATCTCCATATTTATTCCACACATCTTCTCTGGCCTTTTGTTCTGTAAGATGCCCCAGGTTCATTTCATCTCTAATTTCCTGGTAGTAGGTAGTCTGCGAACCAAACTGCTGTTGTCCGTCTACAATAGGATCATTGATCAATGTGTCATTGGCAGGAAAATTAAACACCACCGCATCATTGCGCTGCACCGGGCTTGCAAACCACCTTGTGTAAGGAATATGAATGGCTTCACTATAACTTTTTACATTTACAAAAGGCATCGTATGATGTACAAAAGGCATTGCAATCGGCGTATTGGGAATACGTGGTCCATAAGTCCACTTACTTACAAATAAAAAATCGTTTACCAGTAATGTTTTTTCTTCGGAGGGTGTTGGAATGGTATATGCTTCAAAAACAAACGTACGAATAAGGGTTGCTGCTACTACCGCAAATGCTGCAGCATCAATCCACTCACGTGCGCCGGATTTTTTATAATTATTTACTACCAGTTCTCCTGCATATTTTTCATCTTTTGAGTAACCTAGGTAGGGGAAATAAATAAAGGGAATTAATACAGTTGCTGCGTGATGCAAAAATCCGAAGCGACCAAAGTGCTCTACAAATTTGATGGTAATCCAGATGGTAATAAACTGCCCTGCGATGGGTATCAGTTGTAAAAAAAACCACACTTTATGCAACTTCATTTTCTCCACCATGCACCAGGAATTATAAAATGGCACCAGTGCTTTCCAGGGTTCTATGCCTGCCTTTTTAAACATGCCATACAAACCAATGTGCCAGCCTATAGCAGCCACAATAAAAATAATCCAGCCAATACTCATAAGTAAAATTTTAACAGTGCCAAAAATACCATAATTAACCTTGTGATAAGGTTTTATACAAAAAATGTTTTGAAATGTTTAACACAAAAAACTATCTCCACATAATTGAATAGTTGTTGTAAAACACTTTATGCAATCAATTATTGTACGGGCTTAGACACATCGTGGTAATTGCTTGCAACTTATCTCTCGGGGCGGATCGACCTCTTTACAGTATCATTTCAATCAGGTCGGGGCTTTGCACTATAATAAAAATGTATGTCTAAATAACTGCATTAATGCAGTCACTTACTTCTGCTGCTTTGTTCATTATCATAAAGTGTCCTCCACCCTTTATAATATGGGTAGGCGAAACATTTTTAATAGGAAACATTTTATCATTGTCGCCATGAATGTGAAAGATTGCAGGAGGTTGCCAATTGTTTTTCCAGTTAAGCACTTCGTTGATGGCCCAGTTGGTATAAATTTCAGGAACGTTTTTTCGGTAGTTACGTACCATCTCAATTTCATCTTTATCTTTCACGCCTAAAAACCTGTTTTGAATGGGTTCCAATATTTTATACGACCGCATAGATACTATTTTATTAAGCCGCAATTTACCGGCTCGCATCATCCACCAGGGTAATTCAACGGCAGATTTAATACTTGATATAAGAATGATTTTTTCGACCTGCAATATTTTCGAAATTTCAATACTCATCATTCCACCAAACGAAAGCCCCATAAGTATTGGGTTTTCCTCAGTTATGCCTGCACACATACGGATGGCATATTGCTCAATGGATTCATTGTTGTCTGGCAATAACCAGGGTAGGTAAACCAATTTATACCCTTGTATTTTTAAGCGTGAAAAAGCCATTTCATCTGCTCCCAAACCACTAATGCAGTAAATCGTTTTCATGGGAACTCAATTATTATTTGGGCAAAACATAATTGTTTACATCCTCCAGGGTTATATTTTTTCCTGATAAA
>JAYWAU010000146.1:0-5755 GCA_043782265.1 Ferruginibacter sp.
CATCCATTTGGGAATGCCAGCCGGTCGCCGCCAAAACATAGCAATACATAAAAACAGCGGCAGGTAAGCGGGTAATAAATACACTGCTCCAAACATAGGCCCTGTTAATAGTTGCCGAAAATCAAACCAATCCTTTTCACCAACTGCAGGCCACAAGGCGTAGTTAATAAATTTCTCTACATAGTCGGTGCCTGTTGTGTAAAAAGTGAGTGCAAATACAAGGGTAAAAAGCCAGCGGGCAAAGGGTTTGGTTGGTTTTAAAAAATCATTCAGTAACCATATTACAATCAATACCTGCAGTACTGCCGGCAATACCTGCAGCCATTTGTTTACAGGTAAATGTTGCTGTTGAAAGCTTGTAACAAAAACAGCAGTCACAGAAATAATACCCAGCAAAGCAGCAGCGGACAGGACTTTCAGGGGAAATATTTTACTCCCCCATTTTAGTAATACCAATGAAGTTGCCACCATCAGTATGGCAGGAATATAGCAAACAATAATTATACGGTGGCCAAAGGTTTCCATTACCGGAACAATGTTTTGCTGCACACTATTTAAAGATGGATAGAGTACAAAATGCATCATCATTATTACACCTGCATAATAAAAGCAAGCAACAAAGTAGAGGAGCATTGCCCACAAGATTTTTTTTTGCATGGTATAGCGTTATTTTTTTGTGAACTGAAAGACAGAATATTTTTGCCAGGTTGTTGAACTTAATATTGTGTGATTTCTACTCACAAAGGGTTATCGGTTAGCATTGGTTGATGTAGCAATACCTGTGGCATCATAGTACAATTTCCTGCTTACCCAAAAAAGCCAACTGACGTCCCAGGCCAATAAAAAACGTTGTGTAAGCCCTCTGTACGAAATGGGGCTGGCAATGAAAATGATGAGCAATAACAAACTTGCCACTCCAAAAAATAGGGAAGGTGTTGCAAGCTTTTTCAAGTTATTATTTTTCTTAAAAACAACTCCCCATGCAATCATTGAAATACCGAGGCTGACCAATGCAATCAATGCGGCAAAGCCATGTATTAGGCCACGGGGCGATGGCGGCTCAACAGGCACATCAGTTGGGAATATCGCTACCAATAAAATGCCCACACAAAAAATGCCCAGCGTTATTTTACTTGTTTTAGATGGTCTAATGTTAAGCAGCAAACCTCTTAACAGCATGACTGCTCCAAATGCAAGTGCATAAAATGCGATTGTCATCAGCCAGCTATAATTACCCACTGCATATTCGCTTACAAAACAAGACAGCCTATTTTTATCCGGCCTTAAAAAATGCAGTAAGCATACTATTACTGCAAATAGTATAAAGCCGCATGAGCTGATGAACGCAATTGTTTTTGTATATTTCATAAACGCTGGTGGTAGTTTTAAAAGTGAACCTACAGCAAAGATTTGTTTGCCATTATTTTCAGTTGTTTTTCATCTTTTTTTTTATTCCTTCCAGATCTTCTTTAATTGCCAGCTTGGTTCCCTGGCCGTTAACAAAATACCATTTGCCCTTTTGCTTGATGTAGGTTTCGGTTCTGATAACAGTGATAGACATATCGCCCCCAGGCGTAGCAAACACCACATCCAGTATCATATTTTTTACAGCAGCATCACCATTGTAAACCCTTAAAATATAAGTACCGGGCCTTGGTGTAACCGATTTAAAAGTGGCGCCTTTATCTGTAAAGCCTTTCTTCCATTCTTCAAAACCATAAGATACTTTTCCCTCTGGCCCTACGGCTATATAATCATCATTTAAGTAAACGGTACTGTCATTTATCACTCCCAATGCCTCAATGGCTTTCCGGTCGTCAGGATAATTGTTGGTGTTGTACTTGCCTGCTGGAGGCACCTGTGCCATTGTAGTTGTTGAGACGAAGAGCATAATGATAGCAGTAGCCAGTATCATTTTGTAATTAATTTGTTGTTTCATTTTTGTTTTTTATTTGAGTGTGAAAGGATTATTTTTTTTGAGAGATAAGCATATCGGGAAGTACATAGATTATTGCAATCATTATTGTTACTATTTTATCTTAACTACATCTTCAATTACTTTTGAAAATTTGGAAAATACCAGGGGGTCGTGCCCCGGAAGAATCAGGTCAACATTTTTTACCATTGCCCTCATTCTTTTCAGATTCTGCAGATAAGCATTGGTATCAAAAGTTAAAGGGATCGGTAGCAGGTTAACAAGGTTGTAATAGAGCCAGCTATTATCGGATGCAATAATTACTTTATCGTTACCAGCACCTACCAAAACGTACTGCGATTCGTACGTATGTTTTGAGCCGGTAAACACTCTTATGCCCGGCATAATTTCCACACTATCTCCTTTTACAAGGGTGAGTTTTTTAGCAATGTTTTTCTGAATTATTTTAATTACATCCTTGCCGCTGAAACCACTTGAATCACCACCCTTTTGCCAGGCCGTGCCCACGAAATAATTAAAGTCCTGCTCCTGCATCCATACCATTGCGTTTGGAAAAAGATCTATGCCGCCGATATGGTCCCAGTGCGGATGAGTAAGAATAATGTCGGTAATGCTGGAAGGATCAACGTTTATTTTTTTCAGCATTTCATCGGGGCGAACATAGTTGAAGGCTGCCATATTATAGACAGGAGGTGTTTCAGTAAACCCGGCATCTACCAATATATTTTTTCCATTGTTACCTTTTAATAAATACACCATGTAGCAAGGTTGCACACTGTCTTTAGAGTTGGAGCCAACAGCGAAAAGTGTAACAGGGAATTTGAATTTTAGGGAGGCAAATTTTAGGGCATAAATTTCATAGTTGTTGTTTTGGCTGAATGTGTTGAAGCCAATTACTGTAAACAATAAAATGAATACAGCGGGCTTTAGTTTTGATGGTACTTTTTTAATAAAAATCATAGTTACTTGTTTATTAGTAATTGTATTCCAATGCCGTTGAGTCGTTAAGACGTCTTTTCTTAGGCTTACTGTGTTACAATTTTCAAAACGCGTCAACGCCTTAACGGCATTGAATTGTATGCTGTAAAATTCAGCTTCCTTCAATCTATTGTAAAACAGTAAATGGTGAACAGCCATCTTTATGAGTGAGCAGCAGTATTCGCAGGATGGTGTATTCAATGACGGAACTTTTTACCACTCCCTCAAAAAATTGGCTACTCACCAAATGCTTTAGGCAATGCTGTTGGGTTTGGTTAATTTTAAAAATATACCAGTGGATTATGCAGCGGATATTGATCTCTTTTTATTTTTTTATTATAAGCATCGGTACCTGTGCTGCACAGGATACGCTTGTATTCAACGGCCAACCCAACTGGAAGCAATCGGTGGATATTGCAGATAACTGTTTTATTTACCAGGAAACCGGAGATACGGCACTTTCTTTTGAAGAAGCCCAAAAGCAGGTTTTTGTTCCTTATAGAAATGAATGGCGCCAACAAAAACGTGGTAACAAACCACTGATCATTCAATGGAAAAAATTCACTGTCCGTAACACATCTGCAACAGACACCGTAAACCTGAGTATAAGTACTGTTCATTATTTTACAAGGCTGTACAGCAATAATCAATTGATAGCAAGAAGCGGAGCTTACGAAACCAAAAACTTACTTCCACCGGGTAACACTTCTGCTTATGAACGGGGCAGGCTTCCTGTTGTAGTGGCGCCCCAAACCTCTGCCACCTATTGGCTACGCACAGAAGACCGGCAGAGCCAACTGATTCCTCCCATCATATTTCTTGAAACCCAATTTACAGGTATGGCCGAAGAGGTGCATAGTAGCTTTGGAGCAAGGTATCTTTTCCTGATATTGGCCGCTATGGCAGGGTGTTTCTTTTTTATTGGCATCTTCGCCGCTTACAATTATTACCTGTACCGGCATGGTTCTTTTATTTGGTATATATGCTACACCATTGCAGCTTTCTTCTCCTGTTTGCACTGGATGGATATCAGGCTTGGCATGGCCATGTTTTCTCCATTGTTACATGATATTATTTTCTCCATATTCATTTACCTGATACCTGTATTGTATAGTTTTTTTATTGGCAGCATGCTGCAATTACACATTCATTTTAAAAAGGCGTGGCTGCTGGTGAAAGTGCTTGCGGCGATATGTATTTTACAAATGCTCTTAGAGTTTACAGAAGTGCGATTTGGCTGGTTTCCTTTTAACCTCAATTATTATGGTATCATTTTAACACCCTTTGCCATTATACTCCTCAATATTGTTTTATTAATACTTGCAGCAAAAAGCAAAGACCCGGTTAAATGGTTTTTATTCACCGGAATAGTAAGCCTGCTGGTATTTTGGTGTATGCCATTATTAAATCTGTATGCGCCACCTACAGATATGAATTATGAATTATTCCTGGTCATTAATTTCGCTATTGTATTTCTTATGCTGGGCCTGGTGATTGAAGCCATCTGTTTTTCTTTTGCATTATCTTATCGCAGCAAACTGGTGTTGCTTGAAAAAAATAAATTGCAGGAAAATTACAACCAGCAATTACAAGCCGCTTTACAACAAAGAAGCACCGAACTGGAAGCACAAAACAAAGTAGTGGAAGCACAAAAAATAAAACAGGTAGAAACAGCATTTGAACACAAAATTGCGGAGACAGAAATGATTGCTTTAAGGGCCCAGATGAACCCTCATTTTATTTTCAACTGCCTCAATTCAATCAAGCTGTACACATTGGAAAATGATTCACAAACTGCCTCTGAATACCTTACCAAATTCTCACAGCTTATCCGGCTGGTGCTGGAAAATTCAAGGTCAGAAAAAGTAACGCTGCAAAAAGAACTGGAGACATTAAAACTGTATATAGAACTGGAAGCCATGCGGTTTAAAGACAAAGTACAATACAAAATAAATGTGGTCCCTCACATCGATCAGCAATACATTGAGATACCACCGTTGTTGCTGCAACCTTATGTAGAGAATGCCATCTGGCATGGCCTGATGCACAAACCGGAAGGGGGTAATATCACCATTGATATTGCTCAGCCAACAGAATATTTATTGCACATCGAAATAACAGACGATGGTATAGGGCGGCAAATGGCCGGGCAGCACAAGAGCAAATCGGCCACCCGGCAAAAATCATTTGGTTTAAAGATGACCTCCGAAAGACTGGATGCCATCAACCATATTTACCAAACGAAAACCGAAGTAAAAATTGTTGACCTAATAGATACGGAGGGCAATGCTGCAGGCACCAAAGTAATTATAGAAATACCTTTATAAATAGCCTCCCTGCCCTCCAAAGGAGGGTGCTGAGCACCTTTTACTTAAAGCGTTTACTATATTTTTTAGGTAAAAAAAGATTTTTTAAATTAGCAATATTGAAAACTACTTCACGCATAATGAGCCAGGAACCCTCCTTTGGAGGGCAGGGAGGCTTTAAGGCGATTATTATTGATGATGAACCGGATTGTGTAAAACTGCTGGCCCTGCAACTAAAAATGTATTGTCCGCAGGTGCAGGTAATGGCAGAATGTACTTCCAGCGAAGCCGGCCTGCTGAAGATAAAAGAATTGCAACCTGACATTGTTTTTTTAGACATTGAAATGCCGGTGATGAATGGTTTTCAGCTACTGGAAAAGATCGGCCATATCAATTTCAGCCTGGTTTTTGTAACTGCATACGACCAGTTTGCTGTAAAAGCTTTTCGCTTTAATGCGCTGGATTATTTGTTAAAACCCATCGATGGCAAAGACCTGAAACTGGCTGTGGAAAAGGCGATACAACAAAAGCCTGA
>JAYWAU010000147.1:0-5717 GCA_043782265.1 Ferruginibacter sp.
GAAATAGCCTTTGATAAAGGGTTTATTAAGCCTCAAAAGCAAATATCCCGTACGGGTAAAAAGGTAGCCATTGTAGGAAGTGGCCCTGCGGGGCTTGCGGCGGCGGCTCAGTTAAATATTGCGGGACATACTGTTACTGTTTTTGAAAGAGACGATGCGCCGGGAGGTTTATTACGGTATGGCATCCCTGATTTTAAGCTGGAGAAATGGGTTATTGACAGGCGGGTGAAATTAATGGAAGAGGAGGGAATAGCTTTTAAATGCAATGCAAATGTGGGTGTAGATATAAGTATAAGCGATTTACTCAGAGAATTTCAGGCAATTGTTTTGGCAGGTGGATCTACTGTTCCGAGAGATTTGCCAATCCCTGGCAGAAAATTGAAAGGCGTTTATTCTGCGATGGAATTTTTAAAGCAGCAAAATAAAAGAGTAGCTAATAAATCTATAGCTGAAGAAGAAATTTTTGCAACAGGAAAAAACGTAATTGTAATTGGTGGTGGGGATACAGGAAGTGACTGCGTTGGTACCAGCAATAGACACAAGGCTATTTCGGTAACCCAGTTTGAATTGTTGCCCAAACCACCGGAGTCTAGAAATAGTGTAATGCCATGGCCAACTTACCCCATGTTATTAAAGACAACATCTTCGCATGAAGAGGGGTGTGATAGAAAATGGGCTGTTGCAACCAAAGAATTTATTGGAGATGAGAAAGGGAATTTGAAAGCTTTAATTTTGGTTGACCTGGAATGGAAAGTTGTAGACGAAAGGCCTGCACAATTTGTAGAGATAAAAGGTAGTGAAAGAAAAGTTCCCTGTGAATTGGTTTTACTGGCGATGGGGTTTGTACATCCGCAACACGAAGGTTTAATTAAGGAATTAGAATTAGAATTAGATGAAAGGGGGAATGTACGAGCAACGGAGAAAAATTATCAATCAAATATCAGCAAGATTTTTACAGCAGGCGATATGCGCCGGGGGCAATCGTTGGTTGTTTGGGCTATTAAAGAAGGAAGGGATTGTGCTGAAAAAGTAGATGAATTTTTAGTAGGGACTTCTTTGCTGGAAACAGCAGATGGTAATGTAATAGCCCGATATCTGGTATAAAGAAATAATGAAACATTTTTTAGGCCCCCTTTTTTAGGGGGCTTTTTAATACTGTAGAAATGTTTTTAAAATAAAATAAATTTATTTTATTTCTCTTTTTTAGATTATTTTCTATTTATTATACAAATGTTCATAAATTATGAATATATTTTAGTCAATAGTTTAAAATTTTGACTATTATTGTAAAGTTAATAAATATATTAATATTTTTAATATTAAAAAACATTTTATGAAAAAAATTGGAATTAGGGAAGTGCTTCCCTTTCTAGCACTCACAGCTGTTGCAATTGGAAGTTTATTTTTTCCTACAGCAGAAGTTTTTGCTGATACGTCTAAATACGTTACAGGAGATATTACCTGGGTACTTATTGCAACTGCATTGGTATTTTTAATGACACCGGGTCTTGCATTTTTTTATGGTGGTATGGTTAATCGTAAGAATGTATTAAGTACTATGATTAAAAGTTTTGTTGCAGCAGGTATTGTTACTGTATTATGGCTTACAGTTGGGTACGGAATGTCATTTGGAACATCTATAAATGGTATTATCGGAAATCCAATGTCTCATTTGTTTTACAAAAATGTAGTTTCTGGTGCACCATGGTTTGGTGGTCCAACTATTCCTTTAACACTATTTTCTATTTTTCAGTTAATGTTTGCAATTATTACGCCTGCTTTAGTGGTGGGAGCTGTGGCTGAAAGGGTAAAATTCACTTCTTATGCCTTATTTATAGTATTGTTTTGTTTATTTATTTATTTTCCCGTTTGTCATTGGGCCTGGCACCCGGATGGTTTTTTATTTAAAATGGGAGTGTTAGATTTTGCAGGAGGTACGGTTGTGCACATTACAGCAGGTTGTGCAGCTTTGGCTGGGGCGCTGGTTTTAAAAAGAAGAAGATCTCATATTGAAAATATAGAAAATCATCCGGCAAATGTTCCATATGTGTTAATTGGAACCGGATTACTTTGGTTTGGATGGTTTGGTTTTAATGCAGGTTCAGCTTTGGCTGCAAATACATTAGCTGTTTCGGCATTTGCAACCACCAATACGGCTGCTGCTACTGCAGGTTTATCCTGGATGTTTTTTGATGTATTAAGAGGTAAGAAACCTTCAGTACTTGGGTTTTGTATTGGTGCAGTAGTAGGGTTGGTTGCAATCACACCTGGCGCTGGTTTTGTTGGGATTGCCCATAGTGCATTTATTGGCTTTATTGCAGCCATCATTTCAAATTTAGCAGTTTCATTACGTACAAGATCTAAGGTTGATGATACGTTAGATGTATTTCCCTGTCATGGTGTAGGTGGTATTGTAGGTATGTTGTTAACCGGAATCTTTGCATCTCACGCAGTTAACAGTGGTGTAGTTGTTGATGCTACGGGTAATCACCAGGGACTGTTTTTTGGTGGAGATCTATTTTTTACACAGTTTAAAGGAATGTTGATTGTGGCTAGCTATAGTTTTGTGGTAGGATGGATTATTTTTAAATTTATCAACTTTATTAATCCATTACGTGTTTCTGAAGATGAAGAAAATGCAGGATTGGATGAGTCGCAGCATGGTGAAAATTATGTTCAGGGAACTTTATTGGTAAAAAATGGGGGTAATATAGAAGAAAAAGTTATTCATTAAGTAAGACTTATAAAAGCTTTAATTTTTTTAAAAAAGGACCACGATTTAAATCGTGGTTTTTTTTATTAAAATATAGTATAAAAAATTAATGTTAATACTTTCCTTTAAAACTGTAACAATTGAGATAATTATATATTAATTATTTAAAAATTTCTAATAAATTTCCATATTTATACACATTAAATTAATAAATATTCAAATAAATTAAATGATAATTTATTAATTCTGCGTATTATTGTATAATAATAATAAATTATAAAATTTTATTATTTATAATTGCAACCTATAGAAAACTAATTAATGATTGCACTGCCAAAATTTTAACCTTTTTTCTTAATAAACTACTAAAACTAAAAAAATGATTAAAAAAATTTTTGGAACGGCAATTATCGCCTTTGTAACCACGCAAGCAATCTTTGCCCAGGATTCAACTAAATCACTGACCTTTTCTGGTTCTGTTGATGGTTATTACCGTTACAATTTTTCGGCAGCTCCTGGTACTACAAACAACAAAACCAGTTTTACCAATTCTCAGAGTGCATTTGCTTTGGGCATGGCTACCTTAAGAGCTGATGCAACCGCCTTATCTGGTAAAGTAACTGCAACGGCCGATTTAGGCTTTGGTACAAGGGCTGAAGAATTTTCTTATTACGAATCAGCCAGTAAATCTACATTGGCAATGGTTAAGCAATTGTACATTACTTACGCTTTGTCAAATAATGTAAAAATTACAGCGGGTAAATTTGCAACTCATGTGGGTTATGAAGTGATGGATGCTCCATTAAACAGGAACTACAGTATGTCATACATGTTTACAAATGGTCCATTTTCTCACACTGGTGTTAAAATGGATGTTACTGCCGGACCAGTTGGTTTTATGGTAGGTGTTGCAAACTTTATTGATCAAACAACTTCAACTACCACAACAAAAACTTTGATAGCTCAGTTTAGTAGCGGTTCAAAAAATGGCAAAATAAAGGCGTATTTAAACTATGCCGGATTTTTTGGAGCTAATGAAGGCGAAAACCCTTTAGCCTTAAAAAGCTTAAGCCAGCTTGATTTGGTGGTTAATGCCACCGTGACAGATAAATTTGGTTTAGGTTTTAATGCAACAGTTCAGAGTCGCAAGCAACCACGTAATGCTGATAATGGAACCCCTGATGGAAGCTGGAAAGCCGCTGCGCTATATTTAAACTTTGACCCTTCTTCAACTGTGGGACTTACTTTGAGAAGTGAGTTAGTTAGTGACAGTAAAGTAATTTATTTTGGTACAAAAAATATTTTTGCCAATACCCTGTCGCTTAATTATAAAGTTGGTCCTTTTACCCTTATTCCCGAATTAAGAATTGAATCTGCTAAAAGTGAAATTTACACAAAGAGCGACGGTAAAGGTTCTACATCAACTGCTACAGCTTTGCTTGCAGCAGTTTACAAATTCTAATTAAGTCTTTTTAAATCATTTTATAACCTTAAACTTACCTACCATGTTCTCAGCAACTTTAAGTAATCTAAGGCAAATGGGTCAAAGGAAATCTCCAAATCCAGTTGCTATCCAACTAACAAAAGCAGAAAAATGGAAAATGTGGTTTACCATTGTTTTCGCAAAAGTATTAGGTGTTTTCATCATTGTTACTGCAATGAAAGTACTACCATCAATGATTGCTTCAACAGCCTATGCACAGGAAGTATATACACCTCATGAAACAGTTTTGATGAATACTGCCAATACAATATGGACACTGGTGGCGGCATTTTTAGTATTTGGTATGCAAGCTGGTTTTGTTATGCTGGAAGCTGGTTTCGCAAGAAAGACAGAAACTGTAAACGTATTAATGGAATGTTTATTTGATACTTGTTTGTGTGGACTTCTTTTTTGGGCAATTGGTTATGCTTTTATGTTTAGCGAAGGCAATGCGTATATTGGTTATCATTGGTTTTTTTTGCAGGGAGCCCCTGAAACTTATTTAACTACAGGCATTCCGGTAATTGCTCATTGGATCTTTCAATATGCTTTTGCTGACACTTGTTCTACAATAGTTTCAGGTGCTATGATTGGACGTACAAGTTTCCGTGGCGATATTTTATATTCAATAGGCATTACCGGATTTATTTATCCAATTATTGGTCATTGGGCATGGGGCCCAGGTGGATTTCTTGCAACTTATGGTTTCTGGGATTTTGCTGGTTCAACCGTTGTACATACTATTGGTGGTATTGCTTCTCTCGCCGGTGCTATAGTTTTAGGCCCACGCATTGGAAGGGTATTTAAAAGAGATGGTGGTGGTATGCCCCCCGCTCACAACTTAACGTTGGGTGCTGTTGGAGCTTTTATTTTATGGTTTGGTTGGTATGGATTCAATCCGGGCAGTACATTATCTGCCGTTGATATGCAGGGAATCGGACGGGTTGCAACTAACACAACTTTAGCTGCCTGCTCTGGAGGTATGGTTGCCATGTATCTGGCTTTATGGTTTGGAGGCACTAAAGGAAAATTTGATTTGCCTTTTACTGTTAATGGGGTTTTAGGGGGACTAGTAGCAATAACATGTCCTTGTTATTGGGTTTCTCCTACTGGTGCTGTCTTAATTGGAGCAATAGCAGGATTGGTTGTTTATTTAGTTACTGGGTTATTAGAATACTTAAGAATTGATGATCCAATTGGTGCAGTTCCAGTACACGGTGCAGCTGGTATTTGGGGTACTTGGTCATTAGGTTTATTTGCGTGTGGCAAATTTGGTGTTACTGGTCCTACTGGTGCAGATAATTCAGCGCCTTTAAAAGGTTTATTTTATGGTGGGGGCAAGGAACTATTTGTAAAGCAATTGGTTGGCAATCTTACTATTGTTGCTGCAACATTTACTGTAGCATTTATATTAATGTGGGTAATTAACAATCTACCTAATCCATGGAGACTACGTGTAGAAGCAGAAGCTGAAACAAATCCAGGGGGGTTGGATGTGTTTGAGCATGGAACCGCCGCTTA
>JAYWAU010000148.1:0-5662 GCA_043782265.1 Ferruginibacter sp.
TTGATGCAGTTTTTCAATTGAATCAACAGTTTCATGTTTTAATTATTGATGATGGTTCTCCAGATGGAACGGCAGCTATCGTTAAATTACTTTTTTCAAAATTCCCGGATCAGTTATTTTTAGAAGAACGTAAAGGAAAGTCAGGTTTGGGTACTGCTTACATTCACGGCTTTCGCTGGGCTTTGCAAAAAGGGTATCAGTTTATTTTTGAGATGGATGCGGATTTTTCTCACAATCCTGCTGATTTACAAAGGTTGTACGAAGCTTGTAAAAATGGGGCTGGGGTTGCTGTGGGATCACGATATGTAAAAAATGGCGCGGTTGAAAACTGGCCAACAAATCGCATTGCGCTATCAAAAGGGGCTTCATTGTATACAAGGATCATTACATGGATGCCTATAAAAGACCCGACCGCTGGTTTTGTTTGCTACCGTAGAGAAGTACTTGAAGCAATCAATTTATCAGGAATCAACTTTGTCGGTTATGCGTTTCAGATTGAAATGAAATTTGCCGCCTGGAAATTGGGATTTAAAATAACAGAAGTGCCCATCACTTTTAAAGATAGAAAATTAGGTGACAGTAAAATGAATAAAGGGATTATTAAAGAAGGTGTTTTGGGTGTGCTAAAGCTACGCTGGATAAGCCTTTTCAAAGACTATCACAGCAATGTAAAAAACACCTACCTTAATAATGCTGTTAGCGTAGTAGAGCCGGAAGTTGTGCTTGAATCAAAATAATTTTTAACTTTTATGTAATTTTTTTAGTAGTTGCATCTGTATAATAAATTAATATTATGCAGAAAATAATCGTACTACTCGCAGCATCAATCATCACATTGATTGCTTTTAAATCTCCCACTCAGTTTATTATTAGAGGAAAAATTACTGACAATAAGGGGCAACCACTGTCTGGTGTATCAATCAATATCAGGGAAACAAAAATAGGTACGGCTTCCGCTGCTGATGGTACTTATTCAATCAGTGTACCTGATGAAAAAACAGTATTGTATTTTAGCTTCGTGGGTTATACAGCAAAGTATGTCAAAGTAGGCAGTAAAAAATTTATTAACGTACAATTGTCGCCTATTACAAGTGCATTGGATGAAGTTGTAGTAACAGGTTACGCAACCGAAAGAAACCAATTTGATAGTTATGCTGATATTGTGGTTCCACTACCATCAAAAAATTATATTGTTAACAGGGAGTTGTCTGGTAAAGCTGCTGGGGTAAATGTTATTAATAATGAATCAGAAAATAAAAAGGATAGGTACAACAATAATGTAGCCGACAGGGAAGGCTATGATTTTATAAAGGAAAATGCATTTGTAAAGGCAACAGAAAATCCATTATCAACTTTTTCAATTGATGTGGATGCAGCATCTTACAGCAATGTACGGCGGTTGTTGCAACAGGGAAATTTACCACCTGCAGGAGCCGTGCGTATTGAAGAAATGATAAATTATTTTAAGTATGATTATTCACAGCCTGGTGGAGATAAACCTTTTACTGTAAATACCGAAATCGGGGACTGTCCATGGAATCCCGATCACCGCCTGGCACTGATTGGATTGCAGGGAAAAAATATTCCTTCAGCAAATTTGCCCGCCAGCAATTTGGTTTTTTTAATTGATGTTTCAGGCTCCATGCAAAGTCCTGATAAATTGCTATTAGTGCAGCAATCAATGAAATTATTAACCGATCAATTAAGGGAGCAGGATAATGTTGCAATAGTTGTGTACGCTGGTAATGCAGGGCTGGTGCTGCCTTCAACAAGTGGTGCCAATAAAATAATCATAAAAAATGCCATTGATGCTCTACAGGCTGGCGGTTCCACTGCCGGTGGCGAGGGGATAAAATTGGCGTATAAAACAGCCTTGAGTCATTTTAAAAAAAATGGAAACAACAGGGTTATTTTGTGTACCGATGGTGATTTTAATGTTGGAGCAAGCAGCGATGATGAGCTGGAGCGTATGATTGAAAAGCAACGAGAGAGTGGTATTTTTTTAACCGTAATGGGGTTTGGTAGCGGTAATTACCAGGATGCAAAAATGCAAAAACTGGTAGACAAGGGAAATGGTAACCATGATTATATTGATAATTTAAGTGAAGCAAAAAAAGTTTTGGTGAATGAATTTGGAGGCACCTTGTTTACCATAGCCAAGGATGTAAAACTGCAGGTTGAGTTTAACCCTGCCTTTGTTCAGGGATACCGATTGATTGGATACGAAAACAGGATGCTCAACAAAGAAGATTTTAATGATGACACCAAAGATGCCGGCGACTTGGGCAGTGGCCATACCGTTACAGCTTTGTATGAAATTATACCGGTAGGGAAAACATCGCCTTTTTTAAAAAATGCAGACAAGCTTAAATATCAGGCGCAGGAAGGATTTGTAAAAGCTGTTTTCAATAGCGAATGGATGACAGTAAAATTGCGTTATAAACAACCCGATGGCAACACCAGTAAAATGCTTGAACAGGCTGTAAATTATGATATGAAGAACAAATTTCATTTAAGTGAGAATTATCGTTTCGTAGCAGCAGTGGTATCTTTTGGAATGTTGTTACGAAACTCAGAATATAAACAGCATGCCAGTTACACCAGTGTATTACAATTGGCAAATACTGCTGTTGGTAAAGATGTGGAGGGGTACAGAAAAGAATTTATTCAACTGGTGAAAACCGCTGCAAGTATCGCTGGCGTAGATATTCCTGATGAGGATGATTTGAGCATACAATAATTCCTTTTGGAAAAAGATATTAAACAAACCTGTAAACGAGAACAAAATGCCAGTTTGTTGTAGAGGGCAAAACTGGCTAAATTGTTTTTTTAAGTAATCGCTTTAGCCGAAAAAATTAAAAAAAATGGAAAGAGCCCTAAAATAAATCTGTTATGGTAATCATCGCATTGCAATATGACAGCTATTGCAAATGTTGCAACACTTATAAACATAAAATAAAAAACTGGCTTGTATTTTTTTTCTTTTTGTTTCACAAAACTTATTATTGATAAAGTGTATAAAGGAATAATGAACATCAATATAAAAAAATTATGAGTGGTTGAGTAATATGGTCTTATGATAAAAAAGAAAGCTTTCCCCCTTTGTACAGCTAATAATAGAAAATGAAAAAAATTATGGCTGATATAATAAGAAAGTTGTTGCATGGGCGATCCATTCGTCAATAAAATAAGTTGAGGTTCTTTTGCGGGGATAATTCCACAAACAACACATCCTTGTTTTGCCGAAAGTGTAATTGTTGCATCAGTGGTAGTAGTGAATACGATATTAGTTATGTAAAATAAAACGCCCGCCCCAATGATAGCTACCGGTAGTATAATGAACTTTAAGCGCTGACTTAGATTGGTGTAGAAATAAAACAACACCGCAGGAATGAATAATACTCCAAGCGGTCTTGATAAGATAGTAATGGTTAATGCAAAAATTACAGCAAGGGCATTAGAAGTTTTTTTATTATAATTATGATTGAAAATAGTTGAAATCAACACTAAAATACTGCTATAAAAAATTGATTCTGTAAACAAAAAAACATTCCATGAACTATAAGGAGAAAAGGTAGTTATAATACAAATAATTATAAGCGGATTCAGAGAACTTTGCTTAAAAATTAATTTCAAAGATTTATGAAAAAATAGAATCGTTAACAAATTTAAAAATGATTGAATAAAAACGGCTCCAATAAAACCAATCTTAATTTTTAACGATACTGCTATAATAATTATGGTAATTGAGTAGTACCAAAACCTTGGTGCAGATAGTCCTTTATTACTAATAAGGTTTTGAGCTTCAGCAATATATTTTTTCGACTCTAAATCAGTAACGACCCCGTAAAAATTCAGGTGTATTAAAAACAACAGAACCCAGGACAGTAATATAATAGGTACACTGAATCTGATACAGAAACTTTTGATGGCAGGTGATATCAAGCTGTAATCTGTTTTAATAATTTGTATTTTTTTAATTCTTAAATATATAGCATATCTCTCTTTCCATTTTAGAAAATAATTTTCAAACAAGTAATATGATAAAGAGGATAGCAGTACAATTATTAAAAATGCAAGAATATAAATAGCAAAATTCTTAACGAAATAATAATGCTGAAGAATTCTTATGGCAATAGTCAGAGCTATAAAATGGTAAATATAGATTCTGTAATATATTTTTCCGCTTCGTCATACATAATTTTTCCGAAGATTTCTAAATAAATCATGGCCGTAAAAAGCTAAGTTACTATGATTAAGAGTCTGGCGTATCTAGATAGAATATTGGTCATCAGTTTAAGGTTCATGTATAAATAATTGAACATGTTCTATAAAGAATTACGTACTTATCCATACCAAAAAATCAGCCCTGTTTTTTATACAATTTTCTCTTTAAAAAATTTGCACAAGGTTGCTCAACCAATGTAAAAAAAAGCAATGAAACCATTATCATTACAATAAATGCGATAAATACATTCTTACTTATAAATTTAAAAATAAACGACAACACAAATGTGGTGTGTAATAAATAAAAAGAATAAGTGGCATTGCCTAACCGCACCATAATTTTATTGCCTAAAAAATTTTGAAGAAAACTTTTGTGATAAATTAAGCTGTAAAATATAAAGGTAATGCCAACAGGCATTAAGATATTATTAACGGCCAATCCGGCCCAGACATCCGTGGCGTGTAAAACCTGGTATTTTTTGGCAATTAAATACAACAGAGATACGGATAAAGCAACAATGAATATTCCAATGTACAGCATTTTCTTTCCCATGTGATGCATAAAAAAATCAGGATACAGGCCTCTGACTAAAAACCCCAGAAAAATGCCACAGCAAAATTCAAATACCCTCCCGAAAAATGTATGATAAGCTGTAAAAATATAGCTATTAAAAAAGCCATCATTTGGAAAAAGAGAAAAGAGATACGTAATAAAAATACCCACTCCATAAAATAGTAAAATAATTTTTATAAGGGAAGAAATATTTTTTCCGTATAAAAAGAGGACTGGGCACATTAAATAAAAAAGTTCTTCAACAGACATGCTCCAGCTTGGACCAATGCCTGTTAAAAAATAGTTGTATGAAAATCCCTTAACCAATGAAATGTTTAATAAGTAGAGAAATGCTGTTTCCTTTTTGTTGAAATAACCATGGTACAACGCTAAAATAAAAGTAAGGGTGATCAATATAAATAGAATTGGGAAAACCCTTGCTACCCTGCTTATAAAATAGTTGTGCAATTTTTTTTTGTCAAAATTGCTAACCTCATTGTATCTGTGATAAATAACAAAGCCACTCAATACAAAAAAAAAAGTAAGGAAGGTATAGAACTGGCTAAGGAGCAGAAACAGGTCAGGATGATTTTTTGGGTCGAAAAAATTAAGGTGGTAAAAAAAAATTAAGTACACACAAATAGCCCTGATTCCGGTCAATGAAGGGATGATTTTCTTTTCTTTCATGTATTCAATTTCTACCGGATAAATATAGAATTTTTTATCGGCTGCATAAATTTGAAATTTTAATTTGCCTGATTTTATAAAGTATTTTTCGATGGAGAAGTTTTAAAAGTATTTATTTATTCAATTGAGAAATGCGGTTGATATATTTTCCAATCATATCAAATTCAATATTGATTGAATCGCCCGGTTTTAAAA
>JAYWAU010000149.1:0-5644 GCA_043782265.1 Ferruginibacter sp.
TCATCAAAAACTGTATCAGGGCGAAAATTTAGCAGCCATTGAAATGCGGGATTATTTTATCAATCTCAGTGAGAATATTCTCGATTCTTTCAACGCAGAAGGGCATATCAAGGTGGAATGTGATATGCCTAAATTGGTTTTAGATGTGGATACTGCTGTTTCAATTGGGCTTATAACCAACGAACTATTGACCAACTCATTGAAATACGCTTTTCATGAAAAAGAAAAAGGAGCAATTAAAATCAGTTTAACCGAACAGGATACGACCGCCAATACTGAGGGGGTATATTTATTAAAAATTTCGGACGATGGTATCGGCAAACCTGTCAATGAAAAAGCGAAAGGTACTGGCTTTGGAACGCAATTAGTCAACCTTTTGACAAAACAATTAGACGGTAAATTAACCTATGAAATCAATAACGGAACGATTGTTACTTTGATATTTAAGAAGCCTACATTAATAAGGGCATAAAGATCAATGGACATGGTGGCACTTCGGTAGTGGAAAGTACTGAGGGGGCGGCCTGCCTGCCGGATAGGCAGACCCGAAGTTTATAATTCAATTACCAACTGTCTGAATCACGGATTAAATGGATTAAAAGATTGCACGGATAAGTAAACAAAAGAAATAAATGAAATCCATTTAGATCCGTGATTCAGACAAGCTATGATATTGTATAGGCCCATGGAGGAAAATTGAAAGTAAAAACAAAGGAAGAAAAAGGAAGTATATTTATCATAACATTACCAATTTAATAATTTGTATGAAAGTAAAATCAATCAAAGGAAGTTCTGCTGAAGAAATTAAATCAGCTTTGGAACAAAGCATGTTCGATGGATTTAAACCAACATTGGCATTGGTATTTCTTTCTGCAATAAATGAAATAGAGGCAATATCTTCCTTATTTAAAAATGAAGGAATTGCCATTTTTGGTGCTACTACATCTGCAGAATTTACAGAACAGGATGCAGAAAATAAAGGTATTGCTGCACTGTTATTAGATATCAACCCCGCATATTTCAAAATTATTTTAAAAGATAATGAGGAAGGTGAAGGTTATGAAACCGGTTGCCACATTGGAGAATTAGGTAAAATGACATTTACCAATCCTGCCTTTATTATTTCTTCTGCTAATTACAAAATTCACGGTGCTAAAATCATACAGGGAATGGTAGAAAAAGCCGGCGCAGATGTTACTATTGTTGGTGGCAAGGCAGGGGAAATTATAAACATGGAAGGGAAAGTTTTTACCAATACTCAATCCAGTGATAATGCTGTCATTTCTTTAATACTTGATCAGGATAAAATAACCTTAAAAGGAATGGCGGCTTCCGGCTGGAAACCTGCAGGAACTGAAAAGAAAATTACGCATTGCATAGGTCCCTGGATCTATACAATCGATGATCAACCCGCATTTGATATTGTAAAGAAATTTCTTGGAACAGATATTCTCGAGGATAAGAATAAAGAGGGCATTGTAAAATTAAACATCATTTATCCTTTACAACTTTACCGGCAAGGAGGAAGCCCGTACATGCTCCCCATTTTATTTGCCAATACAGAAGATCATTCTGTCATGCTTGCAGAAGCAGTACCGGAAGGTACCTTATTCCGTTTTTCCATGCCACCGGATTTTGATGTGATCGATATGGTGATTAAAAGTTCACTGGAAGTAAAAGAAAAAGAAATGCCCGCTGCAGATGCGCTCGTTATTTTTTCCTGTATAGGCCGGTTAGGATCGTTAGGACCAATGGCTTCAAAAGAAGTAGAAGGACTGGCTGAAACATGGAATAGCCCAATGATTGGTTTATACTCTCTTGGGGAATTTGGCCGGGTAGCAAATGGTAATACTGAATTTCATGGTACTACTGTAAGTTGGGTGGCATTAAAAGAAAAATAAAATAAACATCAGTTAAAAGTTATTATGCAAGCAAAATCAATCAAAGGAAAATCTGCTGAAGAAATTAAAACCGCATTGCAGGAAAGTATGGCCGATGGTTATCAACCAACATTGGCCATTGTTTTTTTATCTGTCAAACAAGATCATAAGGAAATTTGCAAACTCATGGATGATGCAGGAATTGCTGTTTTTGGGTGTACCACCAATGGAGAGTTTATTGATGAAGTAACGGAGAAAGGTTCGGTTGCTATTCTTTTACTCGACATCAGTAAAAATTATTTTCAAATTTATTTTGAAGAATACCCTGAAAAGAATTACCGGGAAGTAACAAACAGGATTGCACAGAAAGCGAAAGAAAAATTTGCTACGCCTGCTTTTTTTATAGCCGGCAGCAATATGGAAACGGATGCGGAAGAACTTTTATTTGGTTTTGAAGATGTAGTGGGAAAAGATGTAAATGTATATGGAAGTATGGCAGGCGATGATTTTACATTTTCAGACCAATTTGTTTTTACAAATCACCAGTCAAGTTCACGGGGTTTGGTATGCATTGCATTGGATGAAGATAAGATCATCATCAAAGGAGTTGCTACCTGTGGCTGGAGAGCGGTAGGTACGGTAAGAACTGTTACTAAAAGTGAAGGCAACCATGTGTATACCGTTGATGATGTTCCTGTACTGGATATTACCGCAAAGTATGGCGGAATTGAAAATGTTTCGCCGGATAATGAAGGACTGCTGTTGGAAATAGCCGCCAATTTTCCTTTGCAGCTACAACGGGAAAAGGGAGACCCTGTAATGCGTCCCGGATTAGTTATAGACTGGAGCGACCGTTCTTTTTATTGCAGCGGATCGGTACCACAAGGATCAAAAATTCGTTTTTCTCTACCTCCCGATTTAGATGTGATGGAAAAAGTAATTAAAGGTGTTGAACATATGAAAGCAACACAGATGCCTGAGGCTGATGCGCTGATCATCTTTAGTTGTGCGGGTAGAATTCTTTCTTTCGGCCCAATGATGAATATGGAAATTGAAGGACTGAAAAACATTTGGAATGTACCGATGCTTGGAATGTTCTCCAATGCAGAACTGGCAAGGGCAACCGGTGGAAACTTAGAGATGCACAACCTCACTACTTGTTGTGTAGCATTAAAAGAAAAATAACATCAACTCATTACTCTTTATCAAAATAAAAACAAACAACCATGGAAAATTTAGAAGTTATTAAAAACATGTATCAGGCTGTAGCAACCGGCGACTTCCCTGCTTTTTTAGGTGGTATGGATGCAGCTATTGAATGGAATGAAGCAGAGAACTTTCCCTATGCAGACGGTAATCCTTATATAGGACCAAATGCCGTTGCAGCCGGCGTATTTGGCCGTATTGCAGCTGACTGGGAATATTGGACACTATCCGACCATGAGTATCATGATTGCAGTGGTGACAATATAATTGTAACCGGCAGGTACAATGCAAAACATAAGATCACAGGTAAAATCATCAAAGCACAGTTTACACATGTATGGACAGTAAAGAATGATAAAGCAATACGTTTCCAGCAGTATGCCGATACAAAGCAGGTGGCAGAGGCAATAAATTAATTGTAAAAAAACATTTAATAAACAAACATGCTACAATGAAAGCAAAAACAATCAAAGGAACTTCTGTAGATGATATTCAATTGGCATTGTCTGCAAGTTTAGCAGAAGGATATAAACCAACCCTTGCCATTGTTTTTATTTCAGTAAAACAGGATAGTGAAGCTGTATGCCGCTTATTAAATTATGAAGGCATTCAGATTTTTGGATCCACTACATCCGGCGAATTTATCAGCCCCGAAATTTCGGAAGGCGGTATTGTGATCATGTTGCTTGATATAAATCCTGCTTTTTTTAAAGTACTGTTTTTTGAAACAGGGGACAGTTCGGCTTTTGAGATTTCTAAACAGCTCGGCGCCGAAGGAAAAAATGTTTTTGTCAACCCGGCATTTATTATTGCTTCCGGCTGGCTGCAAACTGATGGGGAAGAAATTATAAAAGGTATTGAAGAAGGCTACGGTGGCGAGGCTACCGTTTTTGGTGGTATGGCAGGGGATGATCTTATGCTAACTAAGCCTTTCGTTTTTACACAGGGCAAAGAAAGCACTACCGGATTAGTAGCAATTATTATTGATGAAGATAAAATTGATATAAAAGGAATTGCAACCTGTGGCTGGAAGCCGATAGGGATAACTAAAACGGTAACAAAAAGCAGTGGCAACATTGTTTATACAATTGATGATAAGCCTGCCCTGGATTTGGTTATTAAATACCTGGGACTGGATATTAACCTCGACCCCGGCAAGGATGTAGTCACCAATATCGGCGGCTATTATCCGCTGCAGTTGGAAAGGGAAAATGCTCCGCCTGTAATGCGTACGGCCATGTTTGGGAACAAAGAAGACCGTTCGCTCATATGTGCCGGCAATGTGCCTCAGGGAGCAAAAGTCCGGTTTTCATTACCTCCCGATTTTGATGTTATAGACACTGTAGTTGCAGAATGTACAGAGCTGAAAGATGAGAAGCAAAATGAAGCAGACGCAGTAATTATGTTTTCCTGCATAAGCCGTTATTTATCATTCGGCATTATGACCAGTGAAGAAATTGAACGGGTAATAAAAGTATGGGAAGCTCCTTTTATTGGCTTTTTCAGTTATGGAGAATTTGGTAAATCCAAAAATGGGAAACATGAGTTTCATAATAATACCTGTTGTGTGGTGGTGATGAAGGAAAAATAAATTGTCTTTAAATAATAAACAGGGGTATGAGCAACCTTAAATTATTTGAGTCCAAACAAATCCGTTCTGTTTGTTACGAACAAGAACAGGAATGGTATTTTTCTGTTCCGGGTGCAATTGAAGTGCTTACAGACAGCGTGGATGTAAAACAATACATCAACAGGATGTTAAGCCGTGATGAACAGCTAAAACCAATTGGGGTACAATTTGTACCCTGGTTGAAATGGATGCTGCAGATGGCAAAAGACGTAAGGTTCAGGCTTTTGCTGCAAAAGGTTTATTACGAATTATTTAATCCATCCCATCACCCAAAGCGGAACCTTTCAAACTCTGGCTGGCACAGGCCAGCAGCGACAGGTTGGATGAAATTGAAAATCCAGAATTGGCAGCAAAAAGATTAAGAGAGTTATGCAAAAGAAAAGAAGTAAAAATGAAAAACCCGGTTAACCTGATCAACTACAAAGAAATTTTGGCTAAAGCCTCTCGTATTTTGTATCTGTTGCCACGCCTTTAAAGGCGTGCCAACAGAGTTTGTCTTCATGGCTTTAGCCAAAAAGATAAAAGGCAAATAAATCAATCGATTTGACGTGGCAAAATAGACACAACCCAAAACTATTTAACCGAACAGGAAAAGAAGAAAAATAATTTGATAAGTTCTCAATCAGCAAAAAAGAAAAAATAAATGAACCAGCACCTTCAATCTATATTAAATTTTATTCAGCAGAATGAAAGTTTATCGAATGAACAAAAAACAGCTATTTTAAAATCATTGAAGGATGCGGATAAAGAATTAGAAATAACCGCATTCAAATTAGACAGAACAGAAAAAGTAAAAAGAACCACCGCTATTTTATTGGAAGAAACCATTGAAGAACTGGAGCAAAAAAGAAAAGCAGTAGAAGCACAAAACCGTGACCTGGAAATGGAATCTGCATTAGAACGAGTGCGAAGCCGGTCGATGGGAATG
>JAYWAU010000150.1:0-5628 GCA_043782265.1 Ferruginibacter sp.
CACTGACATTGAACCAATTAACAATTTACACCGTTGTTATTAAATGTGTTTCTTATAAACTTTCTTTAATCTTCGAAACAAAACAACGTTTAAATATTATTCGTGGTATATAATGTGGATTAAGTTTTTTTATTCATTCGTATTATCTTCTTTTGGCAATTCTAACTTATTGGTATCCCGTGAAGATATTTTACCGTCTAGCACTTTCTTAAGGTCATCCAAATACTGTTGTTTAAATTTCATGGCGTTTTCCATCGAGTCGGTTCTTATTTTAAGTTGCCTGAACTCCTTTGCCTGCCTTGCGTCACCATACCCCACCCCCGGTAAATAATATTTTATGGGAGTAAAAACTATTAATGCCACTGTTAAAATGGTGAATAAAACAAACACCGTACTAAGTACAATATAAACACTTAGTCTGCTAAGTCTAAACTTCACAACTTCTTCATAGGTATCTTCGTTCATTACTACAAGCAGGTATCTGTTGCGCAAACGTTTTAATGTACTATTTCCTTCTAACCGGGCCATAATTCTTTATTGGATGTTAAAAATAAGAAACCAAAGGCATTATCTTATAGTAATTGGCAAAAATAACCGATATTTAGCCGCATTATTTAATCATTTATCCATGCGTAAAAGGATCTTGCTACGGCTGTTTTTTTCATTTATTCTGTTATCATTAGCTAACAGTGTTTTAGCGCAGCCGGCATGGACTATCAATTTGCTTGATTCATCTAAAAGATCTAAAAAATTTGAAGAACAAAAGTTAGGTTCTGAGAAAATGGCAGAAAAAAAATTCACCAAAGTGCGGCATGTTTTTCAAAATAATTATACCCACTTTAATTATTACTATAATGCCAATAATAAAATAAATGCAGTTATAGAAAGAGCGAAAGTTACTCAAAAAGATGATTATACCAGGTTACTCAATTATTATCCTTACAGTTTAGAAAATACAGCAGCACAAAAAACAGAATTGGATTCTGTGATTTATAAAGCTACTGCTGGTATTTTATTACACGATTTGCGAAATGACTGGATTGATAATATGTATCTTTTAATGGGGCAGGCTTACTTTTTTAAAAAAGATTTTGATTCGGCAGCCGCTACTTTTCAATTTATTAACTACAATCTTTTCCCCCGAAAAAAAGATGAAGACGATAGTCGTGTTGTAGGTACAAAGGAGGCATCAAGCAGCGGTTATATCAGCGTTGCCAACAAAGAGAAATTAAATGTGCTGCAAAAATTAACAGCACAACCACCCAGCAGAAATGATGCATTGCTATGGATAATACGTACCTTAATTGAACAGAATGAATTAGGAGATGCGGCATCATTAATCAACACTTTACAACATGACGCTAATTTGCCTCAGCGCCTTATAAACGACCTGGAAGAGATAAATGCATACTGGTTTTTTAAACAAAATATGTTTGATAGCTCAGCCTCACATTTAGAACAGGCTTTAAGCAATACACCCTCCTTACAGGACCAGGCCAGAGCTGAATATTTGCTGGCTCAATTATTTGAAATAAGTCATCGTTTTGACCAGGCAACAATTTATTACAATAAAGCATCAAAACACACCACCGATCCATTAATGGACATTTATGCCCAATTGAACAATGCAAAAATGATAAAAGGGGTGGATTCTGTGCAACGGCAAAAAGGCATTGATGACCTGGTGCACATGGCAAAAAAAGACAAATTTCTATCTTATCGGGATATCATTTATTATTCTGCCGGAGATTTAGCCATGCAAAAGCCGGATGTTGCCGACAGCCGTTTTTACCATAATTATACGGCGGGTGATTTAGCCACACTAAAACCGGATACCAATGCCGCAGTATTATATTACAATAAAAGTTTGCAATACAATGAAAATAATATTTCATTTAAAAATAAAGCCTTTTTAAAATTAGCAGACATAGCCTATGACCGCAAGCAGTTTAAGTTATCATTTGCTATGTATGATAGTTTACAATCCGGCGATACATCATTAAATGACCGGTTGCCACAAATTCAGGAAAGAAGAAACAGTTTATCAAAAATTGTAGAAAAGATAGTTATTATTGAAAGAGAAGATAGCCTGCAAAAACTTGCAGCCATGCCCATTGCAGAAAGGACAATTTTTATTAAACAGCTGGCGAAAAAACTACGGAAAGAAAAAGGGTTAAAGGAGGAGGTAGTTATTGACAATAATGGTTCGGCTCCCATTAGTTTTGATAGTAAGAAAAATGAACCGGCTGATCTTTTTTCTGGTAGTAGCACCAAGGGCGAATGGTACTTTTACAATGCACCCCTAAAATCAAAAGGGTTAAGTGAGTTTAAAAGAAAGTGGGGTACCAGAATCAATGCAGATAACTGGAGAAGAAAAAGTGCAGAGGCAACAGCGATAAAAAATGCCCCTAATACATCTCCTCCAGATATGGGTGTTACAGATTTGGATGCAGCGCCTTCAAAACCAAACGAACTAAATCAGGCAGGTGTAGGAGGAGTTAAGACTGATCTATCAAATACGCCATCTCAGGATATGAGCTTTGACGGATTGATGGCAAACATTCCTTTAACACCTGAAAAATTAGCTGAGAGTAATACGGCAGTAGCAAATAGTTTATTCGATTTGGCTAAATTATACCAAACAGAACTGGAAGATTATCAGCAAGCAGTTATTACCTATGATCAGTCGTTACAGCGCTTTCCCGATTCTTTGTACAATGGAGATATTTATCTTGGCCTGTATTTTTGTTACACCAAATTAGGTGATACTCAAAAAGCTGCTTATTATAAAAATCTTGTCAATACAAAATTTGCTGGTAGCCCTTCCAATAAATTATTAACCAATCCGCTTGATGCTAACCCTGCTTTACAAAGCAAAGAAGGCACTACCCGTTATGAAGCAATTTATAATTTATTTATTGAAGGGAAATTTGATGAGGCGCTTTCAGAAAAGAAAAAGGCAGACAGTTTGTACGGCAATAATTACTGGAGTCCGCAATTACTCTACATTGAGTCTGTGTATTATGTAAAACAACACCAGGATAGTATTGCAATTGACAAACTAGGTAATATAATAAGTTTGTATCCAAAATCACCATTGGGACAAAAAGCCGAGCGTATGATTGATGTTTTAAAAAGAAGAGCAGAAATTGAAACCTATTTAACCAACCTCGAAATTACCAGGGCAAAAGAGGATGAAGTAGTAGAAGCGCCAAAAGAAAAATTAGTGCGAAATGATTCAAACCTGATTGTATCTCCAAAGCTTTTTGACAGCAGTAAAGCCGTAATTCCCCCTCCCCTTGTTTCAACAAAGGATTCGGTAAAAAAGATTGTACCGGTACTTGTAAATGGACCATATACATTTAGACCAACTATGCCTCAAAATGTAATTATGGTGTTGGATAAAGTAGATGGCACTTATGTTAATGAATCTAAAAATGCCTTCACCCGCTTTGTTGGTGAAAATCTGAGAGGGCAAACCATTACAGTTACAAAAACTGCCGTAGATAAAGATATTTCGCTATTGGTATTCTCCTCATTTGAAAATGCAGATGCAGCTTTACAATTTTTAAATAAATTAAGAAAAGTGGCGCCGGATGAGGTTTCATGGCTGCCAGTTGCTAAATATTCTTTCCTCATTATCTCAGATGATAACCTTCAATTGTTACAACTCAATAAAAATTTAAAAGAATATAAAGACCTTTTAAATAAACAGTACCCCGGTAAATTTTAATAGCTTGCATTTGCTTTTTTAGCTTGCAGGTTTTAGAAAAGTTTACTATAATATTTATAAATAGAAAACAGGATAATGAAAAGTTCAGTAAAAATTTTATGGCGTGTTTTTTTTGGAGGCTTATTGCTGGTGATTCTTATTTTTACAGCAGCTAACTTTGGTTTATTAGGCAAAATGCCTTCCTTAAAAGAATTAGAAAATCCCGAAGCAGATCTTGCCAGCGAAGTGTATACTGCCGATGGAAAACTGATGGGTAAATATTATGCAGAAAACCGAAGCGAAGTAAAGTACAATGAAATATCCCCGAATATTATCCATGCATTGGTAGCTACAGAAGATCAAAATTTTTATGATCATTCGGGCATCGATGCAAGAGCAGTTGCAAGAGCTGTAATAAAATTAGGGACAGATGGAGGAGGAAGCCCCATTACACAACAGTTAGCCAAAATGATGCTGGGCCAGGGTAAAGGAAATATTTTAAAAAGAGGTTTTCAAAAAATAAAAGAATGGGTAATTGCTGTAAAACTTGAACGCAATTTTACAAAAGAAGAAATTATCACCCTGTATCTTAACAGGGCGCCATGGGGAAATAACTATGGAATAAGAAATGCATCCAGAACTTATTTTCAGAAGGAGCCTATAGAGTTAAATATCGAAGAGTCTGCAGTTTTAGTAGGCATGCTAAAAGGATTTATTTATGATCCTATCCGTCATCCAAGTGCTTCGTTAAATAGACGTAATACAGTGATAGAAAGAATGGTGGATTGCAAACAACATTATCTTACCGATGAGCAAGCCCTTAAATTAAAAGCAAATCCTCTTATTACAAGTTTTAAAAAGGTAGATGACAATGTAGGAATAGCACCCTATTTCCGTTTTGCAGTGGCAGATAAAATGAAAGATTGGTGTAAGACCCATACTAATCCCAAAACAGGAGAAAATTATGATTTGTACAGGGATGGATTAAGAATATACACAACCATCAATTCTAAAATGCAACAGTATGCTGAAGAGTCGGTAGTACAGCATATGCCAGTTATTCAAAAAAAGTTGAATGGTTTATTGAAAAACAATGGCGACAAAATGTGGAAAGAGCATGAGAATGTTATTGAAGCAGCCATGAAGAGTAGCGAGCGTTGGAAAAACATGAAAGAAGATGAGGCAAAAGAAGAAGATATTAAAAAGTCATTTCTTATTAAAGTAAGAATGAAAGTATTTGCATGGAACGCAAAAAGAGAATTAGATACTGTTATGACGCCGAGAGATTCTATTAAATACCACCGGCAATTATTGCAGACATCTTTTGTAGCAATCGACCCTAAAACAGGCGAGGTAAAATGTTGGGTAGGCGGCATCGATTTTAAATGGTTCAAATATGATCATGTTACAGCCAGCAGGCAGGTGGGTTCTACAATTAAACCACTCATTTATGCTTTGGCAGTGCAGGATGCAGGGTATACACCCTCTACTGTAATTCCGGGTGGCCCTGTACAATATGGTAAAATATCGAGAACATTTGACGGCGGCGGCGGCACATTGGCAAATTGCCTTGCCTATTCAAAAAACACAGCTTCTGTTAGGATGACCAATATGTTAGGTGTAAGCAGGGTGATTGAATTTGCAAAATCTGTTGGTGTAAGTGCAAAATTACCTCCTTATATTTCTCTTGCTTTAGGTGCTGCAGAAATACCATTGTTACAAATGCTGCAAGCTTATACCATGTTTCCCAATAAAGGATTTAATACAGAACCGGTATTGATAAGCCGGTTAGAAGATAAAGATGGCAATTTGTTAGACGAGTTTAGTTCGGTTTCGGGTAAGCAGGTAATGAGTGAACAGGATGCATTTACAATGGTAAAACTAATGGAAGGAGTAGTAGAAATAGGAACCGGACG
>JAYWAU010000151.1:0-5598 GCA_043782265.1 Ferruginibacter sp.
GAAGAAGAGCAAAATAAAATCATGGCCTCACTAAAAGCTGAGCTGGAAGTGCAGGTAGCGGAACGCACTACAGAATTAACCAGGCAGAAAGAAGAATTAGAACTTGCATTAACAGAATTAAAAGCAACACAGGCGCAGTTGATACAATCAGAAAAACTGGCATCGCTTGGGGAACTTACTGCGGGTATTGCCCATGAAATTCAGAATCCGCTAAACTTTGTCAATAACTTTTCAGAAGTCAACACTGAATTGATAGAGGAAATGAAATTGGAAATTGAGAAAGGAAATTTCGAAGAGGTTTTGGCAATAGCGAATGATATTAAAGAAAATGAATTAAAAATAGGTCACCACGGCAAAAGAGCAGATGGTATTGTAAAAGGTATGCTGCAACACAGTCGCACCAGCACAGGAGCTAAAGAACCTACCAACCTTAATGCGCTGGCAGATGAATATTTGCGGCTGGCATATCATGGGTTAAGGGCAAAAGACAAAATGTTTAATGCCACCATGAATACTTATTTTGATGAAAAAATTGGAAGTATTAATATGATACCCCAGGATTTAGGAAGGGTGATTTTAAATTTAATTACCAATGCGTTTTATGCGGTTACTGAAAAAAAACGAAGGCTTTTAACTGAACAAAATAATTTAAGTACTGATGCTACAGGAAAAGGTTCAGTTCAGGATCGTTATGAGCCGACAGTTTATCTAAGCACAAAAAAGATAAGAGACAAAGTGTTGATTACTGTTAGAGATAACGGCGATGGTATTCCTCAAAAAGTATTGGATAAAATTTTTCAGCCCTTTTTTACTACAAAACCTGCGGGCCATGGTACGGGTCTTGGCCTGTCTTTAAGCTACGACATTATTAAAACACACGGTGGAAAATTGAGAGTAGATACAAAAGAAAATGAGTATGCTGCCTTTATAATTGAATTACCCGCTGGCTAAATTGTACAACCACTTTCTTGCCTTAGGTGTAAGTTTACATTCTTACTTCTTTATATACTATTTACAAAAAAACCAGCGAGCCTTTAAGAAACCATATATTCACGTAAAATACCGTTGTGTTTGGCATAAAATAAAAAGAAGAGCTTGGTACAAAGTTTTAAATTTCATTATCTTTAAATCATGCCTTTAAAAAGGGTTATCAAATGATAAAACAAAAGAACACGAGCTTAGTGCTGCTTTTATTGAGTGTTTTACTGCTTATTTTCTCATCCTGTCACAATTCAGGCGACATTCCTTTTCCTGAGCAAGAGCTTGGTAATTTGCAGCCGGTAACTATACCCCTGCAGTTTAGCGCAGAAAAAAAATTACATTGGGATACAGCAAAAACAGGAGAAATTAAGCCCCTGCTAAAAAAACTGGATATTGATGCACTCCCTTCTATACCTTACGACACCAGTGGCTTCAGGCCATTCAGTAAACCGCCGGAAGAAGTAAAGTTTGACTTTAACAGCCTGCCGGAACAATCGTTTAGTATGGACAAATTACCATCTAAACCGCTACAATTTAAAACAACAATTTTAGCTCCGCCCACTATAGTAAAAACATCAGCTCCTTCAGCTCAAAAAGATAAAGCATTATCAATTTTTGATTTTGGTCAACCGCATGGGTTACAGGCTAAATTTATAACCTGCCTGCTAACAGATAAAATCGGGGCCATGTGGATAGGGAGTACCGAAGGAGTTTTTAGATATGATGGCGAACATATACAAACATTTGTAGCAGGTCCCATTCAAAGTGGTATAGCAGGCATGGTGGAAGATGATAAAGGAAGAATCTGGTATATTCAGGACGACGGGCTGAGGATAATTGATCTTGCAAACAGCACCTTAAGCTACTCAAAAAAAATAACTTCAGTAGTCAATAACCTTACAAAAATGTTTAAGGATGAAAGTGGGCTTATTTGGGTTTATAATAATATTGATAAAGGGGTAAGTGTAATAGACCCTAAAGAACTGGCATTTAAGAATATTGACAAAAAGGTTGGTTTATCAGATTCAACCGCTTTCGAAATAACACAAGACGATAATAAAAATATCTGGATAAGCACTTATAAAGGAGGAATTAATATTGTGGATATTAAATCTGGTAAAATAAAATACCTGAAAAAAGCCAATGGCCTTAGCAGTGATACGTTAACCGCAATTACAAAAGATAAAAACGGGCAAATTTGGGTTTCAATTGCAGGGAGAGCTACAGGACTGGATGCTATAAACATAAAGCAAGCTACAATAAGTCATTATGCGCAATCGGGTCTCAAAAACGGGTACACATTCAATTTAACATTCGATAACAAAGGCCTTTTATGGAAAGGTTCTAGCCGTGGGGTGGAATTGTTAGATATAAAAAAGGGAATGATGAGGATTATTGATCAGAAGGATGGAATGAAAGGGAGTGTTATTCTATCCTGTGTTCCCGATGTTTATAATCGCATGTGGGTAGCCTCTACACAAGGATTAAATATTATTGATCAAAATGGCGAAACCGTGCATCCTTTTGGTACTACGAACATTATAAGCATCATGGAAGATGCCGTTGGCAATCTTTGGGTTGCTACTCAAAAAGGAATTATAATAGTAGATGCAAAAAGACAGGTTTCCCGTGTGCTTGATAAATCCAATGGCCTTAGTAATGATTTTGTTCAGTCATTTTTTAAAATAAATGGAAATATGATTGTTGCTACCAACGGGGGATATAATATTATTGATCCCATCCGTAAAACTCTTGAAACAGTAGGTAAAAATGAGGGACTTGTAAGTGATTCTATTTATGCGGTGTTTAGAGACCGAACCGGCAATACCTGGCTTACCGGCCCCAGTAACGGGATTGATATGGTGGATTCAGTTAAAAAAATTATCCGCCACGTAGATGCTGCAGGAGGCTTAAGTGATAATAACATACAAGATATAAAAGAGGATAAGGACGGCCTTATTTGGATGGCAACAAATAGCAATGGAGTTGATGTAATTGACCCTGTAAAAGGAACAGTAAAATATTTAAATAATCAACCTGGGTTAAAAGATACCTGTAACAAGGTGCTATTGCTGGACAGCTATGGACGCATGTGGATTGGCACTGATAAAGGCATTTATGTGGCAGATACAAAAAAGGGAACACTTACTACAATAACAACCAAAGAAGGATTAACAAATAACCGCATATTATCTTTGCTGCCTTATAATAATGCTATTATTGCCGGATCAAGTAATAAAATAAGCATTGTAACTGCACAAAAAAATACAAACGAAAATAGCGTAACAGCAACTAAAGAATGGAAAGTAACTCCACTTGATAAATCTGAAAGTTTAATAAAAGAAACCAATTCCTGGGCAACTGATTGCATTACAAGCAAAGGTCAATACTTGTGGGGAGACCTTGGTATTACAATCATAAACGATATTAAATCACCCCCCGATTCTGTTGTTACCTACATTACCGGCATGAACTTAATGACCCAGCCTCAATACTTTGCAAATAAAAAGGAGCTTAAAGCAAATGATACCTTGTGGACGGCAGATACTTTTTATGTAAAGGGGCAAGAGCAAGTTAATGCTGGTTATACTGCAATAAAAGACTTAAACTGGGACAGCGTTACTGGCTCTTTTAATTTGCCCGTAAATCTTTCTATACCTTACAAACAAAATTATCTTCAGTTTCAATTTGTACAGCCGCATTTAAGCAGGCAGGATACTACATGGTACACGTATATTTTGGAAGGCATTGATACAAAATGGAGCTCTCCAACAACAAATACCTTTACTGAAAATTATTTAAACCTGCCGCCGCAAAAATATAGTTTTAAGGTAAGCAGCAAAGGTATCGGCGGTAAGTGGAGTGCACCTGCTGTCTTTAACTTTACTATCTCGCCTCCGTGGTATAAAACATGGTTGGCCTATACCCTGTTTGGCCTTTTGGCAGCAGGATTGTTAAGGGCGTACATTGTTTACCGATCCAGGATGTTACAAAGAGAAAACAAAGTACTGGAAGAAAAAGTAAAACTAAGAACAACTCAGTTGCAGGAATCTATTGAAGATTTAAAAGCTACACAATCACAATTAGTACAATCAGAAAAAATGGCTTCTCTTGGAGAACTTACTGCCGGTATTGCACACGAAATTCAAAACCCATTAAACTTTATTAATAATTTTAGTGAGGTAAATACCGAACTGGTAGAAGAAATGAAAACAGAATTAAAAGCTGGCAATAATGAAGCTGCCATTTTAATTGCAGAAGATATTGCAGCAAATGAACAAAAAATAAATCACCACGGTAAAAGAGCTGACTCTATTGTAAAAGGAATGCTGCAACACAGTCGTAGCAGCAATGGCATAAAAGAACCAACCAATATCAATACGCTGGCAGATGAGTATCTGCGATTGGCCTACCATGGCTTGCGTGCCAAGGATAAATCGTTTAATGCTTCAATGAAGACCGATTTTGATGAAAGCATTGAAAGCATTAATATTATCCCTCAGGATCTTGGCAGGGTAATACTCAATTTAATAACCAACGCTTTTTATGCGGTAACCGAAAAAAAGAAAAACCTTACCTCTGCGAAAGAAGGAACCGAGAATTTCAATACTGTTTACGATCCTACAGTAACTGTGATGACCAAAAAACTTACTTCAACTTCCGGCGAAGGAGCCCGTGTGGAAATAATAGTGAAAGATAATGGTAATGGAATTTCCCGAAAAGTATTGGATAAAATTTTTCAGCCTTTCTTTACTACCAAACCTACCGGAGAAGGAACAGGACTGGGATTGAGTATGAGCTATGATATTATCACCAAGGGCCACGGTGGTCAGTTAAGCGTTAAAACAAATGAAGGCGAAGGCTCTCAATTCATAATTACTTTACCAACATAAACCTTAAATTCAACAAATGAAAATTTTAGTAGTTGACGACGAAAGAGATATCCAAACATTGTTTGAGCAGCGTTTTAGAAAGGAAATCAGGGAGAAATCGCTTGAATTTGTTTTTGCCTTTTCTGGAGAGGAAGCTTTGGCGTATCTTAACAATCATGAGCATGAAGCAGTGTTGATATTGTCGGATATAAACATGCCCGGCATGAGTGGCCTGGAGTTATTGGGTCATATTAAGCAAAAGTATCACAAACCACCCCCACTGGTAATGATGATAACCGCTTATGGTGATGCGGAAAATTTTAACATGGCTAAACAACTGGGGGCCGACGATTTTTTAACCAAGCCTGTTGACTTTACTTTATTGAAAGAAAAATTTAAAATTATAAACTGATGGCAAAAATATTAGTGGCAGATGATGAGACGGATTTAGAAATGCTCATCAAACAAAAGTTTCGCCAGAAGATAAGAGAGCATCAATACGAATTTATTTTTGCCATAAATGGCAATGATGCATTGGAGAAGATTCAGCAGCATCCGGATGTTGACATCGTATTGAGTGATATCAATATGCCCGAAATGGATGGCCTCACTTTACTTAGCCGGTTAGGAGAATCAAGCCCATTGATAAAATCTGTGATTGTGTCGGCTTATGGCGATATGGAAAATATACGCACGGCAATGAACAGAGGTGCGTTTGATTTTATTACAAAGCCCATTAATTTTG
>JAYWAU010000152.1:0-15371 GCA_043782265.1 Ferruginibacter sp.
TATTCGCCTTACTGCTGCCTATGAACGAGGGTTAACTAAGGTGGATGCGGGACAAAATATAAAATCATACAACCAGGGATTTAAAATTGGAGCCGGGATAAGTTTTTGATTCAATTTATCATCAGGGCTTTACAAACCACACTGATGTCTTAATCTTTAAGAACTATATTTTAATATTCGGTGTTATAATGATTTACTAAAAGCAATGCAATTCTTTTTATGAATTGTATTGCTTTAATTCATTTAATGCTATGAGAAATGGTACCTGCATGATTAACGGTATAGTAATTGTTTAATGGTATGCAAAATTGCCAGCCTGTAAAATATAAACTCAAATTATTATGATTAGTGCTGAATTACCAGATAATGAAGAAATGCGTTTGCTTGATCTTTCTACTTACCATTTACAGCATCCAGGTACAGAAATTGAATTTGACCAGTTATCAGAATTGCTTGCTCAATATTTTAATTGCCCAATTGCCTTAGTTACTATTATTGATAGTGACCGGCAATGGTTCAAAGGTAAAATAGGTACCACTGAAACAGGAAACTCCCGTGAACTAAGTTTTTGCAGTCACACTTTGTTTGGGGATGACGTTTTGGTGGTGGAGGATGCCACCAAAGATGAAAGGTTCTTCGATAATCCATTTGTAGCGGGCGAATTTAACATTCGCTTTTATGCAGGTGCTCCAATATTTTCAACGGAAGGTTATAAACTGGGCACTATTTGCCTGTACGATACCAAGCCCAAAAAATTATCTGTTTCTAAAAAAAAAGCACTCAGGTTATTCTCAAATCAAGTAACAAAATTACTGGAACTGAGGAAAAATAATATATTGCTTCACCAACGGGCACAGGAAATAATAACTCTAAAGACTGAAATTTTTACCCGTTTTATTCAACGCCAGGAAGAGGATAAAAAAGAAATAGCTTTTAACCTGCATGAAGACTTTGCCCAGGGTATTGCCGCTTCACTAATGATTTTGCAAATAGCAAAACCAACTAACAAAGAAAGTGCTACCCTAGTAAGTAAAGCCATTCAGCAATTAAAAGAAATCTTAGCAAATATTCGGAAGCTATCTTACAGTATAATGCCGCAGGTTATTGATTGGGTTGCTACTGATCAACTAATACTTCAATTTGTTAATAGCATTGCAGGTGCTTATCCATTTAAAATAACAGTAGAAAATACCGGCAACTTAAAAGTAGGTTCGGAAGAAAATACACTCTGTGCCATACGCATCATTGAACAATGGCTGAAGGTATTATTAAAAATTAAAAACATTAATTATGTACACATCAGTATAAGTTATGGTGAGCAATTTATATTATCAATTGAAGACGATGGTGCAAAAGAGAATTTAGTTAACCGTAAAAGAGAAGTATTTGAAAGCATTGTTTACGACAGGGCACATGCTGCAGGTGGAACTGTAGAATTATCAAGTTTACTGACAGGAAAGAATTTGCTAAAAGTATTGCTGCCACTTACAAAAAGTGCAACTTTTAATATTATTGAAAACTAATTTTATCAAGCTTATATAATACATTATTGGGATTAGCATTAATAAAACCCTTTTTGATAGTGTGTGCAAGTATTGTGTCGAGAAATGGAGAATAGAAAATGGCGCAGAACAAAAGTTCTACGCCAGGTGGTATCTTCGGCTATCCTACTTTCACCTTGTATGTCAGTAAGTAAGCAGTAGAAAAACAAAAAAGCATTAAGCCAAATGATGCGATTAGTAAATCTCTTTTTGAAGTACCGTGAATTTTAGTAATAATCTTTTCCATGTTTAAATTTTTTGAAGTTATTTAATAGTTTAGGTTAGTATAGGATACCTCTTGAACTTTTAAATTTCAAAAAACTTTAATTCCTGATGAGCTGCAGGCTTATTTTAACCAATGTATTCTTCAATACATTTCGTTTTGCTCATACTGGTTTTTAACAGGACTGGAAAAACGGGAAAAGATATTGGATGGATTATTGCAGTATACTAGTTATTATGCGTTATCCATCAATGCGAAAGGGTTTTCTTTGCATTGAACTGATTGCAGAGGCACTGAATCATTTCGGCTTACACGTTACATGAAAATGAAGCTTAATAAATCAATTGCTAGTTTACCACTCAGCCTGAACGTTAACGTAGCTGAAATAAATTTTATGTATCGATAACACTGTTTTTGAATAAGGTAAGGCTTTGGTGGAAATTACCAGTAATTAGGTTATACTTGCAATGAATGAAGTTAACACATGAATAAGGTGGTGTAATTCTTATCTTTTTATTAAGCGGATATAATCGCATTTGTGTTGTTTTAAAATGTATAACAAAAATCAAATATGCTATTTGTAACATTTAACCATTGTTAGTTGAAATTGACAATTTTCATTTCTTTTAAAAGTTTCAGAGCAATGATCTTACAATTATTTCCCACTCTTGCTCTAAACTAATATCTGTTCTTTTTCTGCCGGCTTTGCGATACCAATAATCTGCATTCCAGCTATCACCCTCTTTGCGGTGAAGATAGGCATGCACCGAACAGGCCGTTGCATCTCCCAACCCATCCACGATGTTATGTGCCTCACCCCAATTGTTATGGCCATCATACCACATTGCAAGAAGGTACAATGTAATGCCTTCAGGAGGTTCAATACCTTTTAAGCTTTGATTAAATGTTTCAAACTGCATTAATTTTTTTAATTAATTAAGATAACAAAATTGCTAATGTAGCCGCAACATACAATTAACCAGGAAGAATTAAATAATAAAACTATAATTCAGTGGGTTTTTCAGATTCCTTTATCACTGCTTTTACTTCCGGTTGTTGTTGAATAGATTTGATTGATTCTACCTCTATCTCCTGCACCCACACAGCATAACTGTTTGGATAAATTCTGGAACCGGTATGTGCCGCATATACGTGAGTAAAACCAGCGCCAAAATACAAAATCATCGCTGAATAATACACCCAGAGTAGCATCACAATTACAGAACCAGCAGTTCCATATGTTGAAGAAAGACGGCTATGACCTAAATAATAACCAATGAGAAATTTGCCAGCCATAAAAAGAATTGCGGTGGTAAAAGCCCCTGCCCGTACATGTTTCCATTGTATACGTGCATCCGGCAATATCTTAAATATCATTGCAAATAATAGTGCAGTAATACCGAATGTAAGGATGACATTAAACACATATACCATAATTACCGTCAATTCCGGAAATTTTTGAGTAAGGTGGTCTATCAGCACATCCATTGCGCCATTAATGAGCAGCGATACCAGTAATAAAAACCCCAGACTTACTACAATAGAAAAAGAAAGCACCCGGTTAAAAAGCATTTTCAGCACTCCCATTCCTTTACGGGGCTTAGCTTTTAATTTCCAGATATAATTGATAGAGTCCTGTATTTCACTGAATACACTGGTGGCACCAATCAATAAAGTAACAAGGCCTACTATTGTCGCAAAATTACTTCTGTTTGATAAGGCTGCTCCACGAATTGTTTCCTGTATCTGCAATGCAGCTTCCGTTCCAACAAATCCTGTTATCTCTTGATGCAGTGTACCTTCGATGGCTTCACGACCATAAAAGATATCACTTACAGAAATAATTATGATTAGCATGGCGGGCAATGAGAAAATGGTATAGAATGCAAGTGCCGCACTAAGCTTAAAAACTTTGTTGTCTATAAAATCTGAAAAAGACTGCTTGGTGATTGACCAGCTATTTTTTAATAAAAGTTTCATATACGCAATTTAATTTTTCATTTCCATTATCTTATTCAATATAACCAGAATTTTGTCTATAATGGCAAAAAATTACGATGTATAAAAGTGCAAAAAATATTCAATTGTTGTATGGAATAGTTTGGAATTTTGGTGTTGGTTAAAGATACTGCAATGAGTGGGATTATTATATTGCAGCAGCCTGTATTTATGTCACAACGACTTTAGCACCGCTAATGAGTTTTTGGAACAACTTGTCCTGAAGAAAATACAAATCAACAAGTAAAACAAAATTAATGGAGTAACTATTTATCTTGATTATATTTATACAGAGGCAAACTGTTTTAAATTAAACGATATAATCAATTAAAACTATTTTTTGCCGAGTTTTAAAGTAACAGTAATTGTTTACTTTTTTTATTACTCCCATACAAAAAATCACAATGATCTCTAGCAGGTTTCTCCTGTCATGTGATATTTTATTAGGTAATATTTCTATTTCTTATTTTGATAGAAATAACATTTGTAAAAATGTATCCAATGAATAAAAACCAAAAAGGCATAGTAACATGAAACATTCTACGATAGGCACTTAACGCAGTACTACCAATAAGATAAATTGCAAAAAATATAAAAAGGAAAATTAATTCCTTCGGAATTCTTTTATAATTTACCACCCCAATTGTGAGTGAGCAAAAAATAAATACAACGATAAACATATTGGGAACAAAAGGATAATAGGAAAATATGGTATCAGGGGCGTAATCTGAAGGAAAAAATAAAAGCCGTCCCATATTACTTATTAAATTCATTGTATATTTCTTCGGATGTGTACTAATATTTTTAATTGCTTCTTTTTTATATGCAGCATCTCTTTGTAAGGGTGTTAAATTTAAAATACTATCGATAAAAACTTTATGATTGGTTTTTTTTAATAAATCTTTTTCTTCATACCATTGCCCAGTTTCACCAGCATAAGGGGTGCTCATAGTATATAAAGACATATTGCCAGAATTTGCCCAATAAAAGGTTTTATTAGTTAAATTATAAGTATAGATTAGCCAAGGCAAGCATAAAAAAAAGGAAAATAAAAAAATGAAAATTGACTTGGTCGCAGAAAAACGAAATTTTGGTATTATATATAATAAAAGAGATACAAAAAGCATAAAAATAATAACATACCCAAAAATAACTTTTGTCATTGCCAGGTAAGAAATGGTAAGGGCGGTTAAAATGATAAGTTTCCAGGAAATAATTTTTTGATTAAAGTTTTTTACAAATAAAAAACAAATAAGGCTTATTAAAAACCAAGTAAGACTTTCTGTTAAGACTTGTCGAAGAACTTCATAGATAGGGAAAAACAATCCAAGAAGTATTGTAAAAAATAATGCACTTTTTGAAGACGAATAAAAACTGAAAGTTTTGCAAGTAATGATTAGGGAGAAGTATAATAATATGGCATTTAACAGTCTTAAAAAGACATATGAGCACTTAAAAAAAATAAAGGGAGCCAAAAATAAAGGATATCCGGGCCCATTCCATATATCTATTCTAGGATATGGAGGTGAATAAAATCCGTTTAGAAGATTATTAGCAAACCTCAAATATCTTGTTTGATCTCCAATAGTTATTTCTTTTGGAAATAAAATAACTATACAAACATAAAGTAATAAAAAAGGAATAAACTTATAATATATATTCAATTTGAAGTACCAGGCAGTCACTCTTTTCATTTAACTATTTTATAATGGCCATTAATCCCTATTAAGTAATAATTACAATTTTGTACCACAAGTTATAAGGCTTAAACCTGCTTTGTAAAAAATCAATCTGTCGGCAATTTTAAAAATTGGAACTAATAAATTGAACAGTTTCATTTGCCTTTTTGGCAATGTTTTTTTGTTTAAAATTTTGCCATTAAACCACCAACCCAATATTCCAATAAAATTAAAGTACGTAGTTTTTACAATTTTAATATCAGACTTTGTCAAAAGCCCTTCAATTTTAAATTTTGTATACCGTCTAAAGTGATTCAGTTCTCTATCTAAATGATTATAAAGTGATGGAAATCCTGGCACTAATATTACTAAATGACCATTCTTATTCAATAACTTTATACAATTCAAGATAGCAAGCTTATCATCTTCAACATGTTCAACTATGTTTAACGCAAAAAGAGAATCAAACTTTCCCAATAAATCGTGGTATTCCTTATCAAAATCAGGATGTACGATATTTATATTTCTTACTTCATTTATATAATAATTTTTACCAAAACGTTCTTTTAACAAATAACAATAATTTTTGCTTACATCACTCGCTGTTACTTTTAGTTTATCATTAATTAACTGTGAAGTTATGTTACCAATACCACTACCTATTTCGATAATATTGCCCTTTAAAAATGGTTTAATGGATTGATACATCCACTTGTTAAATTTATCTGCAGAAGAAAGGGTATCGAGTGTATTATACCCATCAATATCTAACTCTTTATAAATAAAATTTTCTTTTTCCATGCTATCTATCCCAGATATTATATTTAGATATGCACCATAACGCCCTAAAGCCATCTTTCCAACCAATTTTTTTACCTTCAGCAAAAGTTCTACCATAATAGGAAATTCCAACCTCATAAATTCTGATATCCTTAATCCTGGCCATTTTTGCTGTTACTTCTGGCTCAAAACCAAATCTTTTTTCTTTTAAAAGTATAGACTGAATTATATCTGTTTTAAATAACTTATAGCAGGTTTCCATGTCTGTTAAATTTAAGTTGCCAAACATGTTTGACAAAGTAGTTAGGAACTTGTTGCCGATTGTATGCCAAAAGAATAATACCCTGTGTGGGTTACCGCCCATGAACCGAGATCCGTAAACAACATCAGCGTGGCCATTCACTACGGGTTTCAGCAAGTCATTATATTCCTGGGGGTCATATTCCAGATCTGCATCCTGAATAATTAGATATTCACCCGAGGCTTTTTTAATACCAGTATGTAATGCTGCACCCTTGCCTTTGTTAATTTCGTGTTTAAAGTATTGAATATTTAAAGATGGGTTATCATTAACATATTGTTGAATGGATGTTTCAGTATCATCAGTTGAGCAGTCGTTTACAATTATTATTTCTTTAGTGATATTAGTAATTAAGTCCACAGATTTAATTTTGTCAAGTATTAAGTGTATTGTTCTTCCTTCATTATAGGCAGGAATTACAATTGATAATTTCTTAATCATTTTAAACAGTTTTTATTTTGATTTAGTAGGTTTATTTTTTATAATTTAAAAAATCTCTAATTTTAATACATTATCTAAGTTCATAAATTAAATTCACATACAAATTTTTATTTAACAAATTACGTAAGCCCTGCATGGTTATATCGATCTAAGTAAATACGAAAATTCAGTTCATTGTTTTCAGCAATTAATTAAAGCTTTTAACTAGTTAGTTTTTTGCTTATTTCTATTCAAATATACCTTTGATAATTTTTGTTATTTAGGTAACAGTTATCAGGATGTCTAAATACCATTGTATAAAATTTCAAAACTAAATACGTTAACTGCGCTTTATCTTTTGTCTCATCTTAAAAGGACTATCCTACATGTTATTTTTACTGTAAATAGTTTTTTTATAAGAATTTGGATAATAATAAATTCAATTTTTAATATTTATTCTCTTTAAGCAATTGAGTTTTATAATTTATTTTTTCGATGATTGCGTTTGAAAAAATTGTAACCCCTTGTGGATTTAAATGTCTGTAATCTGCAAATAGCTGGGGCTTAGTAGTATAAAATTCATCTTTAGAATAGTCAAAAAAATCTATATTATACTCTCTTGCAATTTTTTTTGCTGTGGTGATAGAAGGAGGAATACCGATTTGATTAATCATATATGGGGGACAAACAATATATAATTGAATATTCGACTTAATACAGTCTTGAATAAAGTGCTTATAGGTATTAACTTTAACACTATCTAACTCCCCTTCGTTTGTATAATCAAATGTTTGCAGAGGACCGGAAAAAAATTTATATATAGGAATATAGCCATTGCTATTATAATATTTCTTTTGATTGAAAGCAATATTACCGGCTACAATCGGCAAAAGAAGGGAATTGTAACTATAAATTTTAGATAGTAATTTAAGTTTCTCATATCGGCCCTTTAATTCTACAATTGGCCTTATTTCAGGATTGCTTTCATAATAAGGTAAAAGCACAGATAACTTGTCATAATCATCTGCTTTTTTGCTAAAATTACCCGCATCAAAACTTAATATTATTATTTTGGGTGTATACCTTTTTAGTACTGCTTTAAGAATGCCATAATGGTAAAAAATTGGTTCTCCATCTCTGCCAACATTATAACAAGAAAAGTCTGTTTGGTCCTCAAATATATCGCAGTTGAAAATACTTACAGCTCTTGAAGAGCCAAATATTAAAAATTCGGCTTTGGTTTTTTCAATAGCGTAAGTAGTCAAATAATCGTATCCAGATTGTTGTTTAAAATAAAATTTTTTTAAACTATTTCCAATGATAAAATCTGCAATAAAAACAATACAAAAAAAAGCCGCCAGCTTTAGAAAAAAAAGTCTAAAAGAATTGCTTTTATTAGTCATAATTATTTCACCTCGTTACTAAAATTGAAAATATATAAATTGTCCACCATCAAAAACACCTAATAATATAATGATGATAACTAAAAAAGAATAATAGAAATTCCGTACCCAAAAGTTTTTATGATTTGATAAAGTAAAAGAGCCGGTATAAAATTCCTTTTTAAATTCTATCACCAGTAAAAAAAGTATTGCAAAAACTGAATATAGTATTATAGCAGTTCCATCATTAAAAACAGTCCCCTTAAATGTAAAAATTTTTTTGATAACAGTTATTGCATCATCAACAGTTCTTGCTCTGAAAAAAATTCTCGAAAAGCTTATCAATAAAAAAGTTACTAAAATTTGAGAACATACTTTTAAACGTGGAAATTTATTTATTCTTATAAATGCATTGAATTTATCAGTATATTTTTTTGTTATAATTGCAAATACTAAATAAAAACCATTTATCCCTCCCCAAATGATATACGTCCAATTTGCTCCATGCCATAATCCACTTATCAGAAATACTATCATCAAATTAAAATACCACCGGGGAACTGAAACTTTGCTACCTCCCATTGGAAAATATAAATAATCCTTAAACCAGGTGGACAATGAAATATGCCAGCGTTTCCAGAATTCGCCCGTAGATTTTGACAATATGGGACGTCTGAAATTTGTCATTAAATTAAAGCCCATCACCTTTGCTGTTCCGATGGCAATATCTGAGTAACCAGAAAAATCGCAATATATTTGAAATGAAAAAAATATGGTTGCCAATAGTAAAGTCATCCCATTTTGTTCAGCAACATTATTATAGGCACCATTTACATAAATTGCAAGTCTGTCTGCTATTACTAATTTTTTAAAGAAACCCCATATCATAATTTTAAGACCCTCAAAAATTCTGTCAATATCAAAATGATGTTTTTCTCTGAACTGATGTAATAAGTTTTGCGGTCGCTCAATGGGGCCTGCTACTAACTGTGGATAAAACATCACATACAAAGCATATATCCCAAAATGTCTTTCAGATTGCTGGTTTCCACGATACACTTCGATTGTATAACTCATTGCCTGAAAAGTATGGAAAGATAGCCCAATAGGCAATAAAATAGACAAATATGGAATAGGATTTGAAACACCAAAACCATTTAGTAAAAAAGAAAAATTACCATTTATAAAATTATAATACTTAAAAACACAAAGGATACCAATATTTGCTATTAAACTGCAAACCAAAAAAAACTTACGCCGTTTGCCATGTGCCTTTTCAATATAAATTCCGGCAAAATAATCAACCATAATAGTAAATCCTAAAATCAAGATATAAAGTGGCACAAATGCCATATAAAAGTAACAACTACTTAATAATAATAATAGCCATCTTTTACTATGGGGTAATACAAAATAAAATGATGTGACAACAATAAAAAAAAATAAAAAGTGAAAAGAGTTAAAGAGCATTTACTATTCTTTTATCTTGATAATAATATAAATTTTAGAACATATTCATTAATCATTTGCAAAAAAATGTTATTAGTTTAGTTATCCTGTCAACAGTTGCTTATTGAAAAAGTTATTCTTAGCTACAACAATATTCAATTATATTACTCATTTCATTAGAAAGATTTAACACAATCCCGATAATCAAAAATTTATTTTAAGCCGCTTTATTTTTTTTGGGATTTTAAAATTATTGAATCAATCAATTTATTAGAAAATATTTTTGAACCCTCCACATTTACATGTACTGTATCATCAAAGAATTTAGAGTTATTTAAAAATAATTTGTCTTTTGAAAAATCAAAATAATCAATGTTATTTCTATTAGCGATTTCTGTTGCCAGCAGCATTGAAGTATCTGAACCAATTGCATTAAAAAAGTAAGGAGAACAAACAATATATAATTTTATTTTGGCCCGCAGACATTCACTGATAAATGATTTGTACAGATTAACTTTTATTGAATCTATTACATATTTTTTGGAAAGATCAACGTTCCTAATTTGTTCATCCAAAACTCTTGTTAATGGTACATACCCATTAATGTCTATATTTCTTTTTTTATTAAAGTCAGTATTTCCAATAGCTATTTTAAAGACCATTGAATTGTAAGGGTAGATATAAGATTGAAGTTTAAATTTTTCAAAAGGGCCTTTTTGTTCGATAATAGAATGCAGTTCGGGATGATTTTTATAAAAAGGCAACAATACCGATATTCTATCATAGCTACTTTGATCTTCCTTAAATACTCCATTTTCAATATCCAATATTATCATTTTCGGAGTATATCTTTTTACTATGCTTTTAAGAACAGCATAGTAATAAAAAATAGGTTGCCCATCACGTCCAACATTATAACAGGTTTTATGTAAGCGTTCTTCAAAAAAAAGAGGATTGTATTGTTGTTGTGCCCTGGATGCTCCAAATACAAGTATATCGGCCTTTGTATCTTCAATTGAATATTTGGTTCTGTATTCCCAACCAGAAGTTTGTTTAAAATAAAACTTACTTAAAAAGCTCCCCAAAATAAAGTCAAAAAAAAATGCTAACATTAAGAAGACTACTACTTTTAAAAAAAGATAAAAGTAGCCCTGTTTAATTGATATTTTTTTCACCAATTTTATCATACTCGTGCTTTATCAAAATTGAAAATAAATAAATTCCCCCCCATCAAAAACTCCTGCCATCAAAATAATCATCAGTAGAATGCAGTAATAACAATTACGAACAAACCAATTTTTATTATTGTATAACGAAAATAAATTATTGAAATATTCTCTTTTAACTTCAACTAAAATGAGAAAAAGAATACCTGATAATGAAAAAATAATTATTGAAGGATTTTCAATATAGATGGTTCCCTTTATTGTGAAAATTCTTTTTATTATAGTAAATGCACTAGTAACATCTTTGGCCCTAAAAAAAATAAGCGAAAAAGCAAAGTAGCTAAAAGTGAAAGCAACACCTGCAATATTATTTAAAAAGGCAGGAATTTTTTTGCGAATATTCTTTCTTGTTTTTCGGGTAAAGAATTCAATGGTTAAAATGAATCCTTGCAGAAGACCAAATACTATAAATGTCCAGTTGGCACCATGCCAAAAACCTAACACAATAAATGTTGTAAACGAGGCATAAACAATACTCCAAGTACCCCAGTCTCTTTTGGCGATGGCTATAGGATTATAAAAATAATCTGCAAACCAGGTAGATAAAGAGATATGCCATTTTCGCCAAAATTCTGTTACAGATTTAGCCAACAAAGGTCTGTTGAAATTTTGCATCAAATCAAATCCTAATACTTTTGCAAATCCTAAAGCCATGTCTGTGTAGCCAGAAAAGTCAGCATACATTTGAAATACATAAAATATAACGGCTGTAATCAAGGATATTCCTGAATGATGTTCTGCATTTCCTAAAACGGCACTAACATAAATTGATAATCTATCTGCAATTACTAATTTTTTAAAAAGACCCCACAAAATTTGCTTTAGTCCATTGCTGATATTACTATACTTAAATCGGGTAGCCTGTTTTAGCTGTGGTAGAAAATGATGAGCTCTCTCCACTGGGCCTGCTGTTATTTTAGGAAAAAAAAGCAGAAAGGTTGCAAAATGTCCAAGGTTTTTTTCTGCAGAGTAATTGCCTCTTTTTATTTCTATCAAATATCCAATTGCCTGAAAAGTGATGTAGGATATTCCTAAAGGCGCTATAACACTAATTAATAAACTATTGTTTAATATTTCTTTTGTACTAAATATTTTTTGCCGGGTAAAATTTATGAAATCAAATGCGGAGGATGTAAAAAAATTTGTGTACTTAAAAAATATAAGAATACCAATATTTACAATAATGGCAAGAAGATAAAATTGCCATTTTTTTTGGGGAGAGTTGGTTTTTTCTATTTCCACTCCTGCATACCATGTAATTAAAATAATAAAAGCTGGGATTAAAATATAGGCAGGATTACTTTGGATATAAAAAAATATACCCGATGCCAATATCAGTATCCATCGAAATTTGGAAGGCACTATGTAATATAATATTGCCACCACTAAAAAAAACAAAGCAAAAAAAATTGATGTAAAAATCATAGTGATATAAATTGGTGGTCTATCAACCTTAAAACAGTTTTAGTAAAATGAAAAACATAATTAAAAATCATGGTAATAATTAACAATCATAACAATGATTTTTAAAAACTATTGAGTATAGTTCTAAGAAGGCTGCTTAATAGTGATACAATCTATAAGTTCTCCTACATTTTTCCAGCTTTGTATTTCTTTTGAAGTGAACCGTATTTTAAATTTTTTCTCAATCGTTACGACCAATTGGATATGTGTTAAAGAGTCCCATCCCTCAACATCATCAGCCTCTGTATCATTACTTAATTTGATATCTTTATTATCCAACACATCTTTAAAAATTTCATTAAGCTGTTCTAAAATTTTGTTAGGTTCCATTTATATATTTAGTTTTTATAAAACATTTTTTTTCTTGATAATTATTAACATCCAAAATCCAATGGTTAGCAGCTTGCTCAAACCCAAGTTGAAAAAAATGATCTTTTACCAGTTCATTTTTTTCAGTTTTTATGTACTCTCCTTTTAAAAATGAATAGCCATTCTCTTTCGCACAATTAACTATTGTATTGAGTACAAAATTTTCCATGCCACGTTTTAACACCCGGCAACTCATAAACCATGTGTCAATAAATAAATTATCCTTATCCTCTCGCCTGAGAATTATCACGCATATTATGCCATTATCACCAAATTTATCACTTAACGTAAATGTAAAGGAAATGATATTTTCATCTACAATACTATTTTCAATTTCTGCCTCTGTATAACGTACAGTTCTTAAATTAAATTGGTTAGACCTTTGAGAAAGTTGCGCCACCCTAGGTGTATTAAATTTATTGAAAGGCTCAACAAATGAATCCATGTTTAAACTTTTTAAAAAATCATCTTCATTAGTAAAACTTTTTTGCAGAACAACCCTTTCTGCTTCTACCTGGTATTGTTTTGTTCTTTCTGCATCTTCATTTGAAATGGAGGTCGTTTCGAAAAGATTTAACGTATACAAAAATTCTAAATAATCTGCAGGGTCTTCTGGCAATTCAGGCACTGTAATGCCATTTATGTTTTCCCTTACAATATTTCTTTCAAATGGATTATCATCAAGAAATACCATTGAATCAAAACCAATATTTAAAATGCTTTGTATTTGCCTGATATTATCTGCTTTATTTCCCCAATTAGCCACAAATACCGCAATATCATCCAATCGCAAAACCATGTCAGGATGCTTTTCAAACGGTTCTTTTGCAACTGATTCGGTATTTTTACTACAAACTGCAAGAATAATTCCTCTGTTCTTAAGCTTTTTTATCCAGTATTGAAATTCTGTAAAAGATTTGCCAATACCCAGACTTCCCAATTGAATATTTTCTAACCCATCATCCCCAATCACACCACCCCACATCGTATTATCCAAATCAAGTATTAAACACTTTTTAAAACTGCCTGTCATTGCTTCAATAAGATCAGTGGTCTTTTTTGCCACTTCTGGTAAAATATCAATCTTTAAAACCATTTCAGTGTTGATATAAATTGATGGCTGAAAGAGATTGATTTTACCTGAGTGATTTTGAATAGAAGAAAGATCGCAGATATAGAAGCTGGATTGCTTAGTTGCAAAAACCATTAATTCAAAATTTAATTTTCGTAACTGAAACAAAAACGAAGATTCAATTTTGTTAGCATAATTACCAAAAACTGAGTCATTAATTTCAGTATAGTTATAATAAATAATCTTAGATTTTAATTGAGAATTAATTGTAATGACAATATTACGAACCAATTCTAACTGAGTATTCGCTAAATTGTTTTGTAGTGTTAATTTTAATTTATTATACTTATCAAGAAGTTTATGTGCTGAATAAAAAATGATAATAACTTCGGGATTAAATTCAAATAATTCGGACGAAGGATCAAATACCTGCCGTTCGATTTGATTAAAATTGGCTTCCCATATGTTTATATCAAACCCTTGCTCAAAACCTGTTCCCCGTATAGCCTGTTTCAGAAACTGCGTTGATGTGTCCCCTAACAAAGCAACTTTTATTTGTTTATGACTACTAAAATCTTTCTTTAAATTTTTCTTTAATTCGTTAAATGTGGGCATATTTATTTATCAAAATATTGTAATCTGAGTGTCTAATAATAATATCCTACCCTAGATTTAATTATGTTAGTAACTAATCAATCTAATATGCAAGTTTTTCAAATTTATTACTCTTGTTTTTTATTTTTTTTAGTCGACAATTAAAGAAAAAAAAGATAAATTTTATAAATTGATGTCTCTTGTAATAAGGAGCATCTCACATTAAGCAACCCTTAAATTAACAACTTTACGATTATACCTTTTCTCTGTTTCGAATATACCTTATTTGGTAAAGTAAATTTAATTTTTAGATAAATTCAGTTTAGTATTAACGCTTTTTTGAATGTTATAATTGTTATTTTAATAAATAATTATAACTGCTATTATTATATAAAAAGCTATGCACAAACTCTTGTAATTAATATTTTTTCAATCTCTGTATAATCTCATATTTCCCACTTTTTAGTGCGTAATTTCCGAAGAAAAATGTCACTACTACTCTATTCTTAAAAAAAAACGGACATTGATAAAATAAGCAAGCAACTATATTGTTATAGTTAGTCAAAGTACCTATTAATCCTACTACACCCGTTAATTCAATAACAGACTATGAAAACCATGCGTCAAAATTACCCACCTACACCTACGATCAAATTTTGTGTTACATTAAAATTTGGTTATTTGACCCAAAATTTAAATCCATGTATGATATACTATAACTGAAAGGTCATAAGTTTTTAAAAAGGCAAGCAAATTATCCTTTTTGAAGAAAGGTAATACATATATTTTATACCATAAATCTTTCAAAAATCCTAACCTTAAAACTGAATCAATGAAACCTATATTTATTACTTTGTATTTATTTATAGCATT
>JAYWAU010000153.1:0-5584 GCA_043782265.1 Ferruginibacter sp.
GCTTCTACACATTGAAGCCGAAATGCATAATCATACTTGTTTCTTTTAAACATAAAAATGCCCCCATTTAGTGTCTAACTTTTTGGGGGCAGTGCACAACTGGAAGGCTTTCTTATTATGTTCTCTTTAAAGAAAAGATAAAGATGAATATTACAATGTACTTAACACACTATTCATACTTCTAACGGCATCTGCACTTTTATTAAAAGCGGCCTGTTCTTCTTCATTTAATTTGTAGTCAACAATTTTTTCCCATCCATTTTTACCAAGGGTTACCGGAACACCGATGCAAATATCTTTTTGACCGTATTCACCATCAAGACTTACGCAACAGGTAAATATTTTTTTCTCATCCCTTACAATAGATTTTACCAAAGCAGCACAGGCAGCACCCGGTGCATACCATGCAGAAGTGCCCAATAAGCCTGTTAAAGTAGCACCCCCCACCATTGTATCTGCTGCTACTTTTTTCAAAGTGGCTTCATCTAAATAGTTGCTTACAGGAGTACCCTGGTAAGTTGCCAGTCTTGTTAAAGGTATCATGGTTGTATCACCATGTCCACCTGCAACAAACCCCTGCAAATCGTTTGGTGAACAGCCCATTGCAATAGATAAATAATATTTAAAGCGGGCGCTGTCCAAAGCACCACCCATACCAATGATCCTCTTTTTAGGTAAGCCGGTAGATTTCAATGCCAGGTAAGTCATTGTATCCATTGGGTTACTAATTATTATGAAGATAACATTGGGTGAATATTTTAAAATATTTTCAGCAACACCTTTTACAATTCCGGCATTTATACCAATCAATTCTTCTCTTGTCATTCCCGGTTTACGTGGCAGGCCTGATGTAATTACGGCGATATCACTGTTGGCTGTTTTACTGTAATCATTTGTACTTCCAATAATCTTAGTATCAAAACCAAGTAGGGTAGAAGTTTGCATCATGTCGATAGCTTTTCCTTCTGCTATACCTTCTTTGATGTCCAACAATACCAATTCCTCACATAGTGCCGCACGGGCAATATTATCTGCGCAGGTTGCACCTACAGCTCCTGCACCAACAACGGTAACTTTCATAATAAATATGTTTTTAAAGTAGAAAAATTAATTTGCGCAGCAAAGGTAGCTTATTACACAATTGTGAAATAACTGATTTTGAATTTATTTCACAGCATCTAAAATAGCCGGTACTCCAATATTGCCAACAAAAGCTTTGGCTAATTTGCCCGATTGGTCGTAAATAAACATTGAGGGAAAGGTTCTTAATTGATAGATGCTTCCAAGCGCATAGTTTAAATCATTGCCAAGTTTTATATTCGGCATGGTCGATAAAGCATATTCCTTGTAAAATTGTTTTATCATTGAATAACTGCTGGGAGATACCATTAGTATTTGAATATTTTTTAATTCTTCTTTATAGGCTAGTAATTCCTTGGTTTCTTTTTGGCAATGTTCACAGTCTGGGCTAAAAAACATGATGATAAGCGGTTTGTTTTTTAACAGGTCTTTATTCGTAAACGCAATGCTGTCAGGCACTGTGTAAACATTAAATGCAGGTATAGTTTCAAATTTTGATAAGCTGTTTGGGGAAGTGTCTTTTTGCGCCGTTGCAAATAATGCACTTATTATAAAGACAATTAGTATAAAAAATTGTTTCACCCTTATTTTTTTGTGAAGGTAATTTTAATAATGTAAACGAGCTGTTAAGACAAATTTATAAGTACAATGCTGATAAAAGAATTTATTTGCCATATTGATATTTAATGACAGAAGGGTAGCTCTTCTGATTGTTATAAATAGTGTATTACCTTAAAGTAACTACCTTTTTAATTTTATATGCCCTGGTTTACACATATAAGATTACCAAACTATCCAACTATTGGTTTATATTTTAGATTTACCATTACTATTGCTACTTTTGCAGCCCACTTAAAAGCGATTGTATGTAGTGGAACAAAAAATTAACAAGCAAATAAATAAAACATCATGGCAACAACAGCAGATATGCGCTCAGGCCTTATCATTAAAGTAGATGGTAGTTTGTACACAGTAATTGAGTTTGGACAAAATAAAACAGCCCGTGCGGCCGCAAAAGTGTGGGCAAAATTGAAAGGCGTTGATAATAGCCGTACGATTGAACTTACCTGGAACAGTGGCGAAGTTATTTTTCCAGTACGTGTAGAAAAGAAGGCTTATCAATATTTATATAAAGATGATACAGGATATAGTTTTATGGATGTTGAAACGTTTGAACAAATAACTGTACCGGAATCAATGGTAGATGCACCAAGGTTTTTAAAAGACGGACAGGAAGTTTCTGTATTGATAAATGGTGAAACAGACCAACCAATGGGGGTTGAATTACCAGATAAAATAGTATTGTTGGTTACTTATAGCGAGCCGGGTATGAGGGGTGATACTGCTACAAAAACATTAAAACCTGCTACTGTAGAAACAGGCGCAACTGTAAACGTGCCACTTTTTGTAAACGAAGGCGAATTGATAAGGGTTAATACTAAAACGGGCGATTATGTGGAAAGAGTAAAGGAAGTTTAAATTAATAATTTTCATAAAGGGGCCTGATTTTTAAAAATCGGCCCCCTTTTTATTTATTAAAAATGTGCCTTTTTTGCCACATTCTGACCCATTTTAGGGTTTTTTCTATCAATTTTTAATGATTTCTTCCTTTTTTTTAATTTTTAAAAATCGTGTTATTAATAAATCATTACCTACCTTAGCCGCCCGTTTCTAATAAAAAACCAAATAATTTTTCAATATGGACATCAAACAAATTCAGGAGCTGGTAAAGCTCATCAACAAAACCAACATTGGTGAAATTACAATTGAAGAAGAAGGCGTTAAAATAACAGTCAAACAAAAAAAAGATCCTGTTCAACATATCATCGCAGGAGGCCAATCGGGGCAAATTTATTCCAACGCTCCGCAACAACAAACTCCACCACCTGCACTCCCACCGGTTGTTACACCAACAGCAGAAACACCTAAAACAGATAATTTAATTACTATTAAAAGTCCCATGATAGGTACTTTCTACAGGCAATCAGGTCCAGGTAAACCCATTTTTATAAATGTAGGGGATGAGGTAACTTCTGGAAAAGTAGTCTGTATTATTGAAGCCATGAAACTATTTAATGAAATCGAAAGCGAAGTAAAAGGTAAAATTGTAAAAATATTGGTTGAGGATGCAAGTCCTGTTGAGTACGATCAACCTTTATTCCTGGTTGATCCCAGTTAATTTACAATCAGCAGGTTACTTCAGGAGAAAATTTCATTAAAAGACAATAACCATCCAAGTAATTCATGTTGTTTATTTTCTGAAATAAAATTGTCATTTGTTTGACTATTTAGATTTTTAATTGTTTTGAACAGGCTCTTTTTTGAGTTTAAAGTATTTTCAAATTGGGTCATTTTCAAATTGAGTCATTTTCAAATTTAAAATTATGTTCAATAAAATATTGATTGCTAACCGTGGCGAAATTGCATTGCGTATCATTCGCACCTGCAAAGAGATGGGTATTAGAACGGTAGCTGTTTATTCTACTGCTGATAAAGATAGTTTGCACGTTAAGTTTGCTGATGAAGCAGTGTGTATTGGGAAACCAAACAGTGTAGATTCTTATCTTAATATTCCTCATATAATGGCTGCGGCCGAAATTACCAATGCTGATGCAATTCATCCGGGATACGGTTTTTTAGCAGAAAATGCCAAGTTTGCACAGATATGTACAGATCATGGAATAAAATTTATTGGTCCAACGCCTGATATGATTAATGCGATGGGTGATAAAATTACGGCCAAAGAAACAATGATAAAGGCTGGAGTTCCGGTAGTTCCAGGCAGTGGGGGCTTATTAGAAAGTGTGGAACAGGCAAAAGACCTTGCAAAAAATCAGGTAGGTTACCCTGTTATTTTAAAAGCTACTGCTGGTGGTGGTGGAAAAGGAATGAGAGTTGTATGGCAGGAAAGTGAAATTGAAAAGGCTTTCGAAAATGCCAAAACAGAGGCTGCTGCTTCTTTTAAAAATGACGGTATATACATGGAAAAATTTGTAGAAGAACCCCGCCACATCGAAATACAAATAGCAGGCGATCAGTTTGGTAATGTTTGTCATTTAAGTGAAAGAGATTGTTCCATTCAGCGCCGTCATCAAAAATTGGTGGAAGAATCGCCATCTCCTTTTATGACGCCGGAGTTAAGGGAAGCCATGGGCAACGCTGCAATCAAAGCCGCCAGTGCCATAAGCTATGAAAGTGTTGGTACCATTGAGTTTTTGGTAGATAAAAACCGTAACTTTTACTTCATGGAAATGAATACCCGTATTCAGGTAGAGCATTGCGTTACTGAAGAAGTGGTGAATTATGATTTGATAAAAGAACAAATAAAAATTGCAGCAGGCCATAAAGTAAGCGGTAAAAATTATTACCCGCAAATGCATGCTATTGAATGCAGGATAAATGCAGAAGATCCATACAATGATTTTCGCCCAAGCCCGGGTAAAATAACTGTTTTACATACACCTGGTGGCCATGGTGTAAGGGTAGATAGTCATGTGTATGCAGGGTATGTAATTCCTCCTTATTACGATAGTATGATTGGTAAATTAATTACTGTTGCACAAACAAGAGAAGAGGCCATTGATACCATGCACAGGGCTTTAAGCGAATATATTATTGAAGGTGTTAAAACAACGATACCTTTTCATTTGCAATTAATGAGGAATGAAGATTTTAGAAAAGGAAATTTTACAACAAAGTTTTTAGAGTCTTTTAAAATGCAGTAAACAATATTTTCATATCTTTTTATTAAGAGTAGCTATCCATTTATTTGCGATAGCTATTTTAAATTTCAGTGCCTGAGCTTTAGTGTAATTTTTAGTAGGTATGCTACAGAAATAAATAACGCTAATAATTTATAATAATAAAATGCGTTAAGTGAGCGTAATAAATATTTAACCCTATATTTATTATCTAAATCTAAATCCTAGCTGCATATGACTAAATATCCAATACTCCTGAATGTATTTGCCCTCTTGTGCTTTTCTTCTATCGCCCAAGACAAGTCTGATATTAAATTCAACCACGTAGTACCCGAAGATTTTAGTATTACAAAATTAAAAGTTGACACTTCTTATGGCGCTGTAATTGTTGCCGATATAGGAAGCAGTTCTTTTGAAGGCAATGCCAAAGGTTGGTTTAGCCTGATCTATAAACACCAGCGCCGCATAAAAATAATCAATAAGAAAGGCTTCGATCTTGCAAGTGTTGCAATACCACTTTATATTTCTTCTAAATCCAATGCAGAAGAAAAGCTGGATGCCCTAAAAGCCAGCACCTATAACCTGGAAAATGGAGTTGTTGTAGAAACAAAACTAGGAAAGGACGCCATTTTTAAAGATAAGCAAGATAAGAACCATGTTGTAAAGAAGTTTACTATGCCTGCAATTAAAGAAGGCTCTATCATTGAATATTCCTACACAATTAATTCAGATTTTTTGTTCAACCTTCAGCCATGGACTTTTCAGGGAGGTTATCCCCGCGTGTGGAGCGAATATGAACTGGA
>JAYWAU010000154.1:0-5580 GCA_043782265.1 Ferruginibacter sp.
CAAGCCGCAGCAACAAAGGCATTGTACAATCAAATTGAAATTGTAGCCCCCACTAATTATAGTATTATTTTAAATGGGGAAAGTGGTACTGGAAAGGAAGTAATTGCAAAAACAATCCATCAATTAAGTAGCCGTAAAGGCCGGCCATTTATTGCTATGGATTGCGGTACGTTATCAAAAGAACTTGCAGGCAGTGAATTATTCGGACATATAAAAGGGGCTTTTACAGGTGCAATAAATGACAAGGAAGGTCACTTTGAATTAGCCAATAACGGCACTTTATTTTTAGATGAAGTAGCTAATTTATCATCAGAGATTCAGGCTTCTTTACTGAGGGTAATACAGGAAAGGAAATTTAAGAGAATTGGGGGCACTAAAGAAATAGAAGTAAACGTAAGAATTATTGTAGCCACCAATGAAAATTTACAGGATGCTTACAGAAATGGTAAGTTTAGAGAAGACCTATATCACCGCTTTAATGAGTTCTCAATTAATTTACCCCCATTAAGAAGCCGTAAAGAAGACATCCCATTGTTTGCAAATTTCTTTCTGCAAAAAACCAATAAAGAATTAAATAAAAATATTGAGGGCTTTGAAGATGATGTAATGAAAATGTTCACCAGTTATTCATGGCCAGGAAATTTAAGAGAGTTTAGAAATGTAATTCGCAGATCTGTATTAATGAATAATGGTGGCAAAATTTCAACTGCCACATTACCTAACGAAATAACCGGTTTCATTAATCAAAAGAGTGTGGGAGCGGTGATAGAAACAGAAATAGTTAAACCTGTCTCACTTGATTTAAAAGACACAGCATCAAAAGCAGAATATGAAGCCATTATGAAGGTGTTGAAAGAAGTAAATTTTAATAAAACAAAGGCAGCTGAATTACTCCATATCGACCGTAAAACTTTGTATAATAAAATAAAGAGTTTTGAAGATGCACAATGATTGCTAAAAGAATTCCCCTCATAAGACAAAAACCAAATGTAAATATCATTCTTTTATAGAATCGCTTATAAACCCAAGGTATTGTCCAATATTTATTTATTGGGCTTTTTTATGTTTGCTATATATATAGAATAGTATAGCAAGCTTCTTAGAAAAATTAAAAAATATAATTTAAAAGATTTTGTAAACTAAAGAGGATCAAAGAGTGTAAATGGAAAATGAGATTATTTATAACAAGAAAAATTATAACGAACGTTTTTTAAAAATTTCCAACACATTATCTAAATGAGCAGCAAATTCCTTCGCTCCCTTTGTCGGATTATAACCATAGCCACCGGGAACAAGTAACTTTCCATCACTATCTACAAAAACATAATTTGGTTGTCCTGAGGCATGAATAAGCTGTTGTTGAAGGTCTTCATTTTTATCACCTACGGTAACCACTTCCCCATTTAAATTTGTAGAAAAAAATTTTTCGTTATCTGGTAATTCTTCATCATCATAATCACTGAATAAAGACACCACCACAAAATCATTTTTCATTTTAGAGATAACCGTATTATCAGGCCAGATAGTTGCTTCAAATTTTCTACAGTTTACACATTGTATACCTGTAAAATCTATCATCACAGGTTTATGTAAAATTTTGGCTGCTGCCAATGCTTCCTTATAATCGTAATAAATAGTTAATTTATTTTGCTTTGCTGCCAATGGCTCGTAGTTACTTAACCGCTTGACATATTTTACCGGTGGCAAAGACCCTGAATTTAATGAAGCATTGTTGCCAGAAGATGCTGATTTTTCAGTTTGGTTATACAATATAAAATCTTGCGTACCTGCTGCCGGAACAAAGGCAGATACTGCATTTAATGGTGCTCCCCACAATCCTGGAATTAAGTATAATGAAAATGCCAATGCGGCTATTGCCAATAACAATCTTGGAATTGGAATATATTCTAGTCCCCAGTCATTTTTAGGTAACTCGCTATCATGTTTGAATTTTAATTTACCTAACAAATAAAAACCCAGTAAAGAGAATAACACTACCCATAATACTATAAATACTTCCCTGTCTAATATTCGTAAATTTTTGGCTACATCTACATTGCTTAAAAATTTTAAGGCAAATGCCAGTTCAATAAATCCAAGTGAAACTTTAAGCGCATTTTGCCAGCCGCCACTTTTAGTTAACACAGTTAATAACTTGGGAAAAAAAGCAAAAATTATAAACGGAAAGGCAAGCCCAAAACCAAAACCAAACATACCACTAACCGGACCAATATTTCCAGCCTTGCCGCCAGCCAATCCTAAAATAGAAGCCACAAAATTACCGGTACAACTAAAAGATACTACAACCAGTGTAAATGCCATGAAAAATATACCTGCATAGCTGTTAGAATTTGATTTACTATCCAGTTTATTTGCCCAGGAGGACGGTAAATTAATATCAAAAGCTCCTAAAAAAGAAAGACCAAAAACGAGGAACATTAAAAATAAAAACAAATTAAATATCCAGTGAGTAGATAAGTTATTCCAAAAGGTTTTGGGTACAACTGAAGCCAGTGCTCCAATTGCAGTATAAATAAGAATGATAGAAACTGCATAAAACAATACGTTTTTTCTGCCTTGCAAAGCGGTTTTACTTCTTTTTAAAAACAGGCTTACTGTTACAGGTACCAACGCATATACACATGGTGTAATAAATGCGAGCAGCCCTGCTCCCATACCTAAGAACAATAAAATCATCCAGGATTTATTTTCAAAAGAACCCTCCGCTGCGGATGTGCCTGTTGTAGCAATAGCTGTTTCTTTATAATCGAACTGCTGACTAATTCTTTTTTCGCCGGATTCCAGGCTCTCTCCTTTTTTATAATAATAGTTAATGTTACCGATAATCCTCGTGCTATCCCCGGAGTTTAATTTTATTTTTTGCTTCCATTGCAAAGAATCGGTATAAAATTTTATGGTGGCATTATCAAGGGCAGAATCTTTTTCAGTAATTATGTTTCCTGTTTCAGTAATGCTATCCAACAAATATTTTTGTATAACAGAATCAAAACTAATAACAGTATTTACTGGTAAACTGCCGGAGAGTTTTTGGATAGAAAGAAGTTTTATTCCCGGAGCAGGCTTTGCAGTTATATTCAGTATAAATTCTCCTTTGCCGTTATCAACCTTATTAAAATTAAACTGCACAGGTTGTTCCTGTGCAGCAATTGTGAGTGACATAAGCAAACTCACTATAAACAATAATTTATACTTTATCATCTCAAATATTTATTCCACTAATTTAATGCGATGTTGAATTTTTCCGTTGTTGGCGGCATACAGGTTCTGTCGTTACAAATCATTGATTCTACTGTTCCGCTTATATTGGTTTTTATTTTGCCCTTCACTGTAACAGTTTTTACAAAGTCAACCTTGCCTTCAAAATATTTTACATCCACTTTAAAATTCTTATCAAAATAGCTAATTAATTTTCCAACTTCTTTTGGTTTTGTAACAGGCACTGTAACCAACGCATTATTGGTAAATTTAAACTCAGTCTGTATAGGTCCCCCATCAGGCGTTTTTTGAGAATAGATATGCCAACCTGTTGGAGGTGTAGCAGTCATATGCAGTTCATATGTATTCTTGGCTAATTTTTTCGCCACAAAATTCCAGCTTATTTTTTGTTGTGCATTTGAAGTGGCAGCGATAATAATTAATAGAAAGGCAACGTATATTTTTTTCATTTTAATTTTTTAAAATTTGGTTGCAAATTACCACCCAAATTCAACAGTAAGATGTAAAGCAGTGTTAATTAGTTGGGTGATAGAACCAGGCTCTAATTAATACCAAATAAATGAGCGAATATCTTTCTTCCATCCTCATTGCCTAAAGCATTGCTACAGGCCCTTTCAGGATGTGGCATCATGCCATAAACATTTCTTTCTTTATTACAAATGCCCGCAATATTATGAATAGCTCCGTTAGGATTACTTTCACTGGTAACAGCACATTTTTCATCACAATAGCGATAAATTATTTGTCTGTGCATTTCAAGTTCTTCCAGTGTTTTATCATCTGCAAAATACCTTCCTTCTCCATGAGCTATTGGAATTTTTAAAGCTTCACATGCATCTGCAGCGCCTTCTTTTATAAAAACATTTTTACATACAAATTGTTGATGACCGTTTCTTAATAAGATGCCTGGTAATAATCCGCTTTCGCATAAAATCTGAAAACCATTGCAAATACCCAATACTTTTCCTCCGCTCCTGGCAAATTCAATAACACTTTGCATCATCGGGCTAAATTTAGCAATAGCTCCACAACGCAAATAATCTCCATAGCTAAATCCGCCTGGCAGTACAATACAATCTTCTGTACTAAACATACTAAGATCTTTATCTTTATGCCAAAGTTCAATTACCTCCTGCCCCATATCGTTTTTAAGAGCATCTATCATGTCTCTATCGCAATTACTTCCCGGAAAAACTACTACGCCAAATTTCATATTAGTGATTTATAATTGTTTTAATTTTTATTTCGTACTACAACCAATACCAATTTGGTTGTGCCTTTAAAGATCTTCTGCACTCCAATAACTTAATACAAAAGTACAAATTACATTTTTATTATTTTACGAAGTAGCTAAAAGCAATTACAAAAGCAACCATTAACCAATGCAGTAATTGCGGAAACCACCTTTTTGAAGGATATAAAAAAGCACTTCCAACAAAAGCCGAAAGCGGAATAGCGCACAAAATCCAATATTGAAAACTATGCGTAGCGTTTATAAAAGGTACAAAAACTGCTACAAGAAAGTAAAGGAAAACAAGGTTCCAGCTTTTGCGTGTTTGCACCAACTGTCGTCTAAAATTTTGTTGTATAAAAAAAAGTCCAATAACCGTTGCCGCTAAAACAATGATTATTGCGGCCATGGCCCATCTTGATTCGTAAAATTTAGGCAGACTAACAGCAAAGCCGGGAAATTTATATCCCTTCCACTTATCAGTTAAAAAAACGTAAGCCAATAAAAAATAATAGGGTGTAATAATACCAAGCAACGCTATCATCCATTCTGCTAGTTTAAATGGCCTTGTTACTGTGAGGCCCACAATTATCAATATTGCAAATGCTATGGAAGGAAAATAGAAGAAAGTAGCAATTCCTATCCCGATACCAATATTAAATAGTGTTGATTTTGCTTTTTTGTCATTGTACAATCCACTCATATTTGCCCAAACCCATATTAGCAAGGTATTTACAATAAGGGGTGCCGATAAAGCATTCCACTCCTTAAATAAAGAAGTAATAAGCAGGTAGGCCATTGCCGTTAGATAATTAGGCTTCTGCATTAGCCGCTGGTCGTTGGCTAATTTATTAAAAGTTATGGCCTGGGTATATAATAGTAAAAAACTTATAAAAGGATAAATGAAAGGAATTGTGGTTCCAACTGTTTTGGTCAGTTGTATTAATAAAGCTTTATACAAAAAACCATCTGTTTGTTGTGGAACCGGAATTACAGGATGCAAAAACATAGGCAACTTTAGCAGCAGCCCGTAAACCAATAGCAAAAAAGTATTGTAAGGATTATTGGCTTTAAATGTGCCTGTCACAATAATTATTTAAGTTTTAAGCATT
>JAYWAU010000155.1:0-5572 GCA_043782265.1 Ferruginibacter sp.
GTTAAATAATTTCACGATATTTGCAGACGCATTCCTGCTTGCCGAAAAGGGCAGGTATTGAAAGCGTCTTTTTTAGTTTTACGAAAACATTTAAACCGATTAAAGTCTGTGAAGAAATTCATCCAAACACTGAAAAATATCTGGAGCATTGAAGAGCTTCGGAATAAGATATTATTTACTTTATTGTTGATTTTTATTTATCGGTTAGGTTCTTTTATTGTACTTCCGGGTATTGATCCTAACAAGCTGGCCAATTTAAGCAATAGCACAAAAAATGGCATGCTTGGATTGCTGGATGCTTTTGTCGGTGGTGCTTTTTCTAAAGCTTCCATTTTTGCATTGGGTATTATGCCTTACATTTCTGCCTCTATCTTTATGCAGTTAATTACCATCCTGGTTCCTCAAATGGCCAAGGTGCAAAAAGAAGGAGAAAGTGGCAGAAAGAAAATCAACCAATGGACACGTTACCTTACAGTTATTGTAACTGCTTTCCAGGCAGCTGCTTACATCGGCTATCTTAAAAGTGCCGGTAATGCTGAAGCGTTAATTCCTTCTTACGCTAATTACTTTGTAGTTTCTACAGTTATATTGTTAACCGTGGGTACTTTATTTGTAATGTGGTTAGGTGAAAAAATTACTGATAAAGGTTTAGGAAATGGTACTTCTATCATCATCATGATGGGTATCTTAGCCAGACTTCCACAGGCATTTATACAGGAATGGACTTCAAGAGCTACAAGAGGTGGGGGAGGTTTATTGATCTTCTTAATCGAAATAGCATTTTTGGTAGCCATCATAATGGGATTGATTCTGCTTATCCAGGGAACAAGAAAAGTGCCTGTAAATTATGCCAAACAAATTGTAGGCAACAGGCAGTTTGGTGGTGCAAGAAATTTCTTACCACTAAAGGTGAATGCTTCAGGTGTTATGCCAATCATCTTTGCACAGGCAATCTTGTTTTTACCAACTATATTTTCTGGTTTTACAGGTGGTGGATGGGCTAAGTATTTCACTGATCATACCAATTGGGTTTACATGATTGTTTACACAATTTGTGTAATAGCGTTTACATTTTTATACACCGCTTTGATTTTTAACCCAAAACAGATGGCGGAAGATTTAAAGCGCAATAATGGATTTATACCAGGTGTAAAACCAGGTCAGCCAACTGCTGATTACATCGGGACCATCATGGATAGGATTACGTTACCAGGTGCTGTTTTACTGGCATTTGTTGGAATACTACCAGGGTTATTTCAATTGGTGTTTAAAACGCAGCAAGCTTTTGCAACCTTCTACGGCGGTACCTCTTTGCTAATTATGGTGGCTGTAATTCTTGATACATTGCAACAGATAGAAACGCAGTTATTAATGCGTCAATATGATGGCTTAATGAGCTCAGGAAGAATACAGGGAAGACAAACTTCAGCAGTATCATCAGGTATCTAAACGATAAGCAATGCACTTTTAAAAGTGTGATCTAACATAATTATTTTTAAACCCTGACATGTAAAGTCGGGGTTTATTTTTAAACAATATTTTATACATGATTCATTATAAAACAAAACCGGAAATAGAGCTGATGCGAATCAGTTGTTTGCTGGTAAGCAAAACGCTTGCTCAGTTAGCGGCCATTATCCGCCCGGGAATTTCCACTTGGGAACTTGACCAGATAGCTGAACAGTTTATCCGCGACAATGGCGCAACACCTTCTTTTAAAGGATATGGCAATCCTGCATTTCCCTTTGCCTGCTGTATGTCGGTTAATGATGCTGTTGTACATGGCTTCCCTACCAAAACTGCATTAAAGGATGGAGATATTGTTTCAGTTGATGTGGGTACTTTTATTAACGGCTTTCATGGCGATAGCGCTTATACATTTGCAATAGGAGAGATTACGCCCGAGGTAAAGCAGTTGCTAAGGGTAACAAAAGAATCATTGTACAGGGGAATTGAAAAAGCCACACAGGGTAACCGGGTAGGCGATATTGCCTATGCCGTACAACACTATACAGAAAGAGAACACGGCTATGGAGTAGTAAGAGAATTGGTAGGTCACGGTGTGGGCAGGCATTTGCATGAAGAACCGCAGGTACCTAATTATGGTAAAAGAGGTACCGGTGCCAAATTAAAAGAAGGGATGGTGATTGCAATTGAACCAATGATTAACCTGGGAACAAAAAATGTATACCACGATAAAGACGGCTGGACAATAAGAACAGAAGATGGTAAACCTGCGGCTCATTATGAACATACTGTTTGCATACAAAAAGGGGCAAATGCTGATATCTTATCCTCGTTTGTAGAAATTGAAGCTGCGGAAAAGGTAAATGCTAATTTGTGTTCTGATTATTAGTTAGAGCTGCTCCATCTCCCCTAAAGGGGGGATTTAAAGAGTATACCCTTTTAAGAAATAAACAAATTATAGCTCCCATACTAATTTAAGTAAACAGATGAGTAAAAAAGTGGAGTCGTCAAATTACCCCCCTTTAGGGGACAGGGGGAACCGCTTAATTGTAATCGGTGGTGGTGCTGCCGGTTTTTTTTGTGCTGTTAATGCAGCTAGGATGAATCCTGGGTTACAAGTAATTATTGTAGAGAAAACCAGTAAGCTGTTAAGTAAAGTAAAAGTAAGTGGAGGAGGGCGATGTAACGTTACCCACGCATGTTACAGCATTGCAGATATGATAAAAAAATACCCCCGTGGAGGAAATTTTTTGAAGAAGGCATTTCACCACTTCTTTACAACTGATACTATTAGCTGGTTTAAAGAAAGAGGGGTTGATTTAAAGGCAGAAACGGATGGCAGAATGTTTCCTGTAAGCAATACTTCACAAACAATCATTGATTGTTTGATGATAGAAGTTAATAATTATGGTGTTGAAATACTGATGAATAAAGAGGTTAAGGAAATTAGTAAATCAACTGACCGATGGAAAATTCTATTTGCTAACTATGCTACCATGGAAGCCGATTTTATCTGTATTGCAAGCGGTGGTTATTCGAAGCCGTCTCAATTTGAATGGCTGAAAAAATTAGGACACACAATTGAACCACCAGTTCCTTCATTGTTTACTTTTAATATGCCTGGTAATACAATCGCTTCACTTATGGGAGTAACAGTGGAAAATGTAGCCGTAAAAATTGCCGGCACCAAACTTTCAGAAACAGGCCCTTTATTAATAACACATTGGGGCATGAGTGGCCCGGCAATTTTAAAACTATCTGCCTGGGGTGCAAGGCAATTAGCAATAGATAACTATAAGTTTACAGCAATAGTAAACTGGTTACCTCTGTACAATGAACAGTCATTAAAGGATAAATTACAGCAGGTAAGATTTGAGATAGCTGCACAAAAAATAAGCAATAGAAATCCTTTTGCATTACCTCAAAGATTGTGGGAATATTTATTGCTTCAATCAGGAGTGAACCTTGACATGCGGTGGGCAGACCTGCCTGCGAAAGAACAAAACAAACTTATCAAAAATTTATGTGCGCAGGAATTTGCCGTAAATGGTAAAACAACTTTTAAAGAAGAATTTGTAACAGCCGGGGGAGTAGTACTGAATGAAATTGATCACAGCACTATGGAAAGCAATATAATTCCTGGTATTTTTTTCTGTGGTGAAGTAATGGATACAGACGGTGTAACAGGGGGCTTTAATTTTCAAAATGCGTGGACAACCGGTTTTATTGCTGCAAAAGCAATTGCCTCAAAAGCGGCCAATACAAACATTGCCGATAACTGATTAATGAACAAAATCTTTCTCTGAATTTTTCTCCATCCAATCTTTTTCTTTAGCATCTCCGGATGCAATAATGAGCGCTGTGAAAAACAGGATTACAACCTGGGCAATCCAGGCGTATTGAGAATACTGATCAAAAGTGAGTAGAAACCCTTTATGCAGACCAAACAATTTAAGCGTAGACAATACCAACGTAGCAGTGCAAAGTATACTTCCGGTAATAAGGAATATTCTTCCTGTTACTGTAGCAACTTTACTCTTGGATAAAGGAATTTTATTATGCAGGTAGTAATAGCCCAGAAAGAAAATAATATAAGGGATAATAATGATGATGAGTTGGAAAAAATTATCAAATCCGGGGATGTAAAAAAGGGTAACAGAGCATAATTTGAGCAAGTAAAAAAGAACAATAATAAACCCTAAAAAACTGATCAATCCTGCAAAAAGCAGGCTCATTAATTTAAAATACTTATTAAAATTATCCATCTGTTAAAGGTAACTGGTTTTTAATAAAAGATAAAGTGTACTACTTTGAAACAAAGCTGACAACGGAATAGTTTCAGCGGGTAAAAAAGAATCCCACTGCTTGTGCAATGGGATTCTTATAATGTAAAACCTTATAAAAGATTACTCAGCTTTAGGAGCATCAGTGGCCGCATCTTCTGCAGCACTGTCCATTTTAGCCTTCAGGCCAGCCAACACACCAAGATCACCTAGGGTAGATTTTTCTACTTTGCTCTGTAGATTTTTTACTGCCTTTTTAGTTACTTCAGCATCTGCTTTCTTTTCTTTTATTACAGCTTGTTTTTCTTCTTCAATTGCTTTTTCCCACAAACGTGTATGGCTTAAAACGATACGTTTGTCGTTGCGGTCAAATTCAATCACCATAAACTGTGCGATTTCATCAGCACCAATATTCTTACCATCTTCTTTTGCAAGGTGACGGCTAGGCGCAAATCCTTCCAGTCCATAAGGTAATTGTACAACAGCACCTTTATCATCTTTTTTGCTAACGGTACCTTCATGAATAGTTCCTACTGCAAAAGTTTCTTCCAGTGAATTCCATGGATCTTCTTCAATCTGTTTGTGTCCTAACTGCAGTTTACGTCCGTCCTTATCAATGTTCATAATGATCACATCAATAGCTGCACCAACTTTAGTGTATTCGTTAGGGTTGTTGAAACGTTTTAACCAGCTTAAATCGCTGATATGAATCATACCGCCAATACCAGTTGCCAATTCAACAAACACGCCGTAAGGAGTAATGTTTTTAACCGTTCCTGAATGTTTGCTTCCTTCTGGGAATTTAACATCAATTTCGCTCCATGGGTCGTTGGCCATTTGTTTAATAGACAAACTCATTTTGCGGGTATCCTTATCTAAGGTTACAATTTTAGCTTCGTAAGCATCATTCAATTTAAAGAACTCTTTTGCGTTGATTGGAGTGTTAGCCCATGTAATTTCACTTACGTGTACCAAACCTTCTACACCAGGCATAATTTCCAGGAACGCACCGTAGTCTTCAATGTTTACTACTTTACCTTTCACTACTTCACCTTCTTTAATTGATTCGCTCAGGGTATCCCAAGGATGCGGAGTCAATTGTTTTAAACCTAAGCTGATACGTTTTTTATCGTCATCAAAATCCAATACAACCACGTTCAGTTTCTGATCCATCTTTAGCACCTCTGTTGGATGGTTGATACGTCCCCATGAAATATCAGTAATATACAACAAGCCGTCTAAGCCGCCCAAATCAAGAAACGCACCGAAGTCGGTAATGTTTTTGATGGTACCTTCCAGTACTTGTCCTTTTTCCAGTTTGC
>JAYWAU010000156.1:0-5556 GCA_043782265.1 Ferruginibacter sp.
TGCTCCTGTTCAAAAGCCATATAGGCTTTGTTGGCTTTATTGTAAGTTCCAATCTTGTTTTGAGGTAAGCGTACTAATCTACCTTGTTCTGCCAATGCCTGAAGAATAGATTGACGAATCCACCATACTGCGTATGAAATGAATTTAAAACCTTTGGTTTCATCAAAGCGTTGCGCCGCTTTAATCAAACCGAGGTTTCCTTCATTTATCAAATCACTAAGTGAAAGTCCCTGGTGCTGGTACTGTTTAGCTACAGACACTACAAAACGTAGGTTAGCCTGCACCAATTTGTCTAGGGCCCTTTGATCACCCATTTTGATCTTTTGGGCCAAAATAGTCTCCTCTTCCGGAGTTATCATTGAAATTTTTGAAATTTCCTGCAGATATTTTTCAACCGCTTGTGAATCTCGGTTGGTAATCTGCGTTGCGATCTTTAGTTGCCTCATTTGCTTGTTTTATGTCAGGAATTATAACGGTAAGTAGACAATAATGTTTCAAAAAAAGTTGCAAAACAATAGTTAATCTACAAAGAAATCTTTAAAAATAGTGCAAATGTACGATGCAAAATCTGCATTTCATAGAGAATGTAAAAAAGGATAGTTTCAAATTATAAAAAATTACACCACAAAAATTTAATCAGGGGTATTTTTTGTTTACCAACAGGTATTTTAAACCATAAAGGTTTAAAATACCTCTTTTTATGAACTGGATATTATTAAATTTTACTGATGATCAATGTGTCATCTATATTACATTTGCAAAATGATAACTGATTTACGTTCTGATACATTTACTAAACCATCCCCAGCCATGCTGGAGGCCATGTTCACAGCTAAAGTGGGAGATGATGTTTTCGGCGAAGATCCCTCGGTAAACCAATTAGAAGCAATGTCAGCTGAAATGTTTGGTATGGAATCAGCTGTGTTTTGTCCAAGTGGTACAATGACAAACCAAATTGGCATAAAAGTTCATACCCAACCAGGAGATGAAGTTATTTGCGAAAAGCTAAGCCATGTTTACATTTATGAAGGGGGTGGCATAGCCTTCAATAGTGCATGCCAGGTTAAAGTAATAGAAGGAAACCATGGCAGGTTAACTGCAGAGCAGGTGTTAGACGCTATCAATCCAACTGATATACACAAAGCCAAAACAAGCCTTGTAAGTTTAGAAAACACTGCTAACAGAGGTGGTGGAAGTTGTTATGAATTTGCTGATATACAATGTATTAAAGAGGTTTGTTTACAAAATAATTTGAATCTACATTTAGATGGCGCCCGGCTTTGGAATGCATTTGTTGCCAAAAATGAAACACCTAAACAATACGGCGAAATATTTGACAGCATTTCAATTTGCCTTAGTAAGGGATTAGGGACACCGGTAGGAAGCCTTCTATTGGGCAACACCGGCTTTATTAAACAAGCAAGACGGGTGCGTAAAGTTTTTGGTGGTGGTATGCGGCAAGCAGGGTATTTGGCAGCGGCAGGAATTTATGCGTTGGAAAATAATATTGAACGATTAGAACTGGATCACCGGCATGCTAAGCAGATTGCAAATGCATTAATAAAAAAGGAATTTGCAGGAAAAATGATGCCCGTTGAAACCAATATTATCATTTTTGAAATATTAGCGCCTTACACACCAAAAAGTTTTGAAGAAGAATTAGCAAAGTTTTCAATTTTATGCATGCCTATTTCGCCAACACAGGTAAGGATGGTAACACATCTTGACGTTACTCCCGAGATGGTAAAAAAGCTCGTTAGTGTTATTGAGGCAATATAGTAGCTTGTTCGGCATCAGCTATCGACCACAAACGAACAGATAGAAACCATTGAGAATAATAGAAAAACTATTAATCAGTTGTGGACTATGACCCAGTAATTATGGAGTAACCGTGCAAAAAAGCAATAGATCATTAAAATCGTGATCACAATTGGGTTCTGTTCGGTCGATATCTTCAAATCCAATCAAAACTTTATTTTCAGCTGGATAGTTAATCAAAACAGCGTGCTTTTTTAGATTAGGATCTACTTCCGGATTTAAAACATCGTTTGAACAAAAATGTACGGACTTATTATTAATTGTATGAGTAGTGGAATCCCATCCACTTTTTAATAAAACGAATCCAATAGAAGTACCGGCATCAAATCTTCCTATCTTAACCTTATCTCCCTTTTTTAAAGGTGTTGATTTTCCTGCATTAGGAAAAACATAAATAATTTTTTTTATATCTGCTGTACTACTAGGTTGCTTATTTGTAGGATAAGTATAAAATGCAAAAGTATTTGTAAAACCAGTACCCTGGGCGATAAAAGTTATAAATACATCTGATTGTGAAATTATTGCAATGTCTGCAATTGCTTTCGTTGTAAGTAATTCTGGATTTGTATTTCTTAAATCACTTCTTTCAGGAAGAGTAGTGTTAGCAAATGCCAATAATGCGGAAGAAATTGAATCGGCAGTCGTCAGATTATTGGGTTCACCTAAATCGTCGAAAGTTCCCAAACCCTCATAAGTTGTAGAATTAAATTCTACAGTTTTTGTTACAGGATCTTTTTTACAAGAAATAAGTATTGATAAGCAAATAAGAATAAGATAAGCACACTTTTTTGGTTTCATAAGCATATTTTTTATGATTAAAACAAACATAATGCCATGAATTTATGTATTTATTTTGATTTAAACTCTTCCTGGTCCTTTTTTTTAAAAAAGTTGATTTTACCAAGCTTTTTTAGAAATAAAACCGCTGTTGTCACTTAAACCCTATCATAAATAAAAGCGCAATATTCAATATAATAGAAGAGCCTAAAACATGTTCCCGAAAATCTTTAATGAAAATTATAAGACAACCCATCAATAAATACTACTCATTTTATAATATCTTCGTGGCAGTACCCTTTATTTAAAATAAAATATTTCTATACAATGTTTCCCTCAATTAACCCTACAAATACTGCAGCCTGGAAGGCCTTAGTACAAAATTATGCAGCAATGAAGGATGGCAAAATAAAAGATCTTTTTACTGCTGATGCAGAACGGTTCAATAAATTCTCTTTGTGTACAGAAGATATTGTATTTGATTATTCAAAAAATAATATCACCGCAAAAACGGTTCAGTTGTTATTGCAACTGGCAACTGATTGCAAACTAAACAAAGCTATAGAAGCTATGTTTACAGGGGAGAAAATTAATGTAACCGAGAACAGAGCTGTATTACACACCGCTTTACGAAATTTTTCGGGCAAACCTATTATGGTTGATAATAAAGATGTGATGCCGGATGTTTTTAAAGTATTGGAACAAATGAAAAGTTTTTGCGCTAAAGTGCATAGCGGCGAATGGAAGGGCTATACCGGCAGCAAAATAAAATACATTGTAAATATTGGTATCGGTGGTAGTGATCTTGGCCCCGTAATGGTTACAGAAGCATTAAAGCCTTACTGGGTAGAAGGCATACAAACTTATTTTGTAAGTAATATCGATGGCACGCATATCAGTGAAACTTTAAAAAAAGTAACACCTGAAGAAACTATTTTTTTAATAGCTTCAAAAACATTTGCCACCCAGGAAACAATGACGAATGCGCATACCGCAAGAAATTGGTTTTTGCAACATGCTAAAGAAGAAGCGCATATTGCCAAACATTTTGTGGCATTAAGTACCAATGAAGCGGATGTGGTAAAATTTGGAATTGCTGCCCAAAATATGTTTGTTTTTTGGGATTGGGTTGGAGGCAGATACAGTTTGTGGAGTGCCATTGGTTTATCGATTGCGCTTACAGTTGGGTACGATAATTTTGAAACCCTCTTAAAAGGGGCACATCATACAGATATACATTTTTCTACTGTACCTTTTGAAAAAAATATTCCGGTTATGATGGCGCTCGTGGGTATTTGGTACACTAATTTTTATGAAACATCATCGGAAGCCATTTTGCCTTATGATCAATATATGCACCGCTTTGCAGCATATTTTCAGCAAGGCAATATGGAAAGTAACGGTAAATATATAGATAGAAACGGGCAGCCCGTTACCTATGCAACTGGCCCGGTAATTTGGGGAGAACCTGGTACCAACGGTCAACATGCGTTTTACCAGCTGATACACCAGGGGACACAAAAAATACCCTGCGATTTTATTGCGCCTGTTATCAGCCACAACCCTATTGGTGAGCATCACCCGATTTTGTTAAGTAATTTTTTTGCACAAACAGAAGCTCTAATGAATGGTAGTGAAAATGATGATCCGTATAGAACCTTTACAGGAAACAGACCGACTAATTCATTTTTAGTAAAGGAAATTACGCCATTTACTTTAGGGCAATTAATTGCTTTGTATGAGCATAAAATTTTTGTGCAGGGTGTCATTTGGAACATTTACAGCTTTGACCAGTTTGGCGTAGAACTAGGAAAAGTATTAGCAAAAAAGATTTTACCAGAATTGCAAAAAAACGATAAAGTCAGTTCACACGATTCCTCTACAAATAACCTCATTAATATGTTTACAAAAATGAAGCTATGAAACCATTCAATAAAAAACAATTTTACTTAATTGGGATATTATTCATCCTGATTGCTTCATTTTTTATTGTTAGAAAAATTAAAAGAAATTATAGCCCTCAAATAAAATTATCCAGCTTTGTTTTAAAAGATTTAAATGGAAAAGATATTGCCTTAAACAGTTTTGCAGGAAAACCGTTGGTTATTAATTTTTGGGGAACCTGGTGTGGCCCATGCAGACAGGAATTTCCTGCCTTTGAAAAAGTGAAAGAAAAATATGCGACCCAAGTTAATTTTATAATGGTTTCCGATGAGCAAGAGAATAAAATTGAAAAATTTAGAATTGAAAATAACTTTACCTTTTTGTTTGCCCAATCCCCAATCACCTTTGATAAATTGGGGATTACATCTGTACCTGTAACTTATTTATATGATGCAAAAGGTAACCTGTATGCTAAAAAAAAAGAAACACTAAGTGAAAAGCAATTAGATAAATTGGTTGCTGAATTAAACAACAAAAAATAAAATTTATTAGCTACTCATAAATTTTCCCAAAATTGTTGCTGAATCATTTTTGCTGTTTTGGAAGTCTAAAAACCTGAACGCAATATTAAAATTCTTCTAACTTGTTTGCTGTCTTATGGAACCAAAGCAAAAGGGAAGATTATTTTGTGAAAAGAAATAGCATCGACTGAAATGTTACGTTTTGTTATTTTCATTTCTTATAAGGTTGCAATACGTATTTTTATAGTATAATCTCAACAGTATGCGTATAATGTTTGTAGTAATGATGCTAACTTTTTCTCTAATTGTAAAAGCACAAACTGTTTTACAGGCAAGTAATATTAATTCTTTGCAACAGCAGTCCTTTACTGTTAACAATCGTTTTAAAGATAGTGCCCTGAATAAAAAATGTTCGGTTAATAAGTACATTGGGCTTTCCTCCAGTTTTGGGTTCTTTTATGGTGGCAACGCCACAGTGCTTGCTGTGCCTGTTGGTTTACAATTACAACGCAGGTTAAATAACAATTGGTATGCCTTTGCGGGAGCATCAGTAGCA
>JAYWAU010000157.1:0-5520 GCA_043782265.1 Ferruginibacter sp.
AAATTAGCTACAATCTTTTCATTATTCCATAAATAATTCATTTTTTCACAAAGATGGGCCGCATTTCCCACTTCAAAAAGCAGACCAGTTTCCCCATCAATAATAAGTTCTGGTATTCCACCTATTTCGGATCCTATTGCAGGTTTTGAAAATAGAAAACTTTCAATAATTGAAAATGGAAGATTTTCATAACAAATAGAGGGGCAAACAATAAATAATGCTTCCATTGTTAATTTAAATACATCTTGTTTATTTTTAAACCCAAGAAACTCAATATTATGACAGCCAATTGATATTTTTTTCAATTCTTCTTCCTCTTCGCCTGTGCCAATAATCTTTAAATTTATATCGGTGTCTTTCACTGCATCAATCAATGTTTGTACGCCCTTTATATTTTCCAGTCGCCCTATGTATAACACGTATTTTTCTTTAACATTAAATGAGTTTAAAGTTATATTGTCAGCAATAAAATTGTCGATTACTGCAATATCATAACAGGTATGGGTTAATTGTAAACGGGATTGTTTAAAACCAAATTGAACGAACTTATTTAATAAAAATGCTGAGGGGCATAAAAAATAGTCAACCAATGCATAAGTATTTTTTTTATGGTAATAGTAAGCTTCAAAGCTTGCAAGGCTGCTTGCTAAAAAAGATTTTTTTTTGCAAAGATTAATGGCACAATGGTAAAAATCTCCCGTAATACATTTCTCACACAATTCTCCATTTGATATAAAAGAGTTTTCCGGACAAATAATTTTGAAATCATGTAAAGTCCAGATTATTTTTATTCCCCTGTTATAGAGTTTATCAATTATAGCAGGAGTGATATAATGATGAATATTATTTAAGTGTGCAATATCAATATCATGCTTACTTAGTAATAGCTCTAATTTATTCAATGCATCTTTAGATATTACTGAAGTTCTAAGTGCTTTAATTCCGTTACTTAAATTCTTTCGTTTATTTAGCTCTTTAAAATCATAAGTATTTACAAAATATCCTGAATAAGCTGAAGGTATATTTTTCTTATTTTGAGTAGAAAACGGAATTATTTCATGCCCATTAGATTCGTATAGCTTATGAACGTTTTCTATATATGTCCAGTCTCCTCCAGAAGGATACCAAGACCAGTTTATAAGGAGTATTTTCATTTAGAACGTAAAGTATTTGGGTAAACGAAAGTATTTTTTTAAAATTTATTTATTAATGCTTATTAATTGTTCAATAATTTTATATAGAGATTATAAAAACTATTGCACATTGATTCAATTGTAAAATATTCTTTAATTCTTTGCCGACCTAATAGTCCCATTGTATTTGCCTGCTGTGGTTGATTAATAATTGCAATTATTTTTTCTTCTAGTAATCCAGGATTTTTAGCTGGGATCAGATATCCAGTCTTAAAATTCAAAACAATTTCACCAGTACCACCTCCTTTAGTTGCTATTACTGGCTTCCCAAGTGCCATATATTCCAGAATTGAATTAGAAATACCCTCTCCGTGTATGCTCGAATTGGTACATAAAATGCCAATATCTAAGATATTAATATATTCTTCCACATTGTTAATCATACCTGTAAATATAATCTCCTTATGTGCATTTTCTGCGGCTAACGAAATCATATTATTGAGCAATGGCCCTGCACCGATTAATAGAAAGACTATTTTTCCAGGTTGCTTATTCAAAATAGATTTTGCAGCCAATATAACAGTCTCAAAATCCTTTCTTTGCGCAAAAGCTGCTACCATTCCGACTATAAATTTATTTTGTACTCCCAATTTTAATCTTAATAGTTCCGGATCTTCCAAATTTTTAACTCTATCATAATTAAATCCATTATAAATGCAAATGCTTTTTGATAATGGGGCTTTATAACTTAGTAAACCTGCTTTAGTATTAGAAGTAACTGAATTTGCAAACTTGAAAGAAATCTTAGATCGCAGGTAATCTTTATTTTTATAACTACAGAGAGGTATTGTCTCAGCAATCATGCTAGAGATAAATTTTTTCCTTGTATATAATTTCAAAAAAATACTTATAATATCTGTCATACTTGACCAGGAATGTAAGATATCCGGATTAAATGATTTCGTAATTGCAAAAATTTTTTTTACTCCTTCAATTTTGTTCTTATTAGACCAGTTAATAATATGAATGGGGTATTGTGTATCATATATTTCAGGAAAGTCTACATTTTCATACATAAAAATAATTTCGAAGGAAATATCAAAATGTTGCTTACAATATTTTAGCAATTCCACAATCCTTCGTTCCTTTCCTCCTTTAATTAATATGTCATTTAATATTAGTACTTTAATCATGAAGGTATGTATGCCTTAATAATGTTCATTGAAAAAATGTGGAATTGGGATATTTTTTCTATGATTTAAACAATGTTATAATTTGTTATTTTTTCTATTTTTAATTTCTTCCAAAAAGTCTTCAATCATAAAATACTGAGGATTTACTTCCTTTGGATACCACATAAGATTACTATCCCAATAACCTGGGCAGATATCATAAGCTACTCCCATTGTAAAACAATAACTAATCTCTACAATTTTGGCAATTTCACCATCCCATATAAAATCAAATGCTACTGATTGTGAACCTAATTTTTTTGTTATATCAAAAGCAATCTTTATGCATTCCAGATTAAATAAATCTGGTTCATAAGCTAGTAATCCACTGCCAGATGCCCTGAAATCATTGTTCCTGTTGTAGCGACGTATACCAAAGCATTTATTTCCAACAACAACTAAACGGGTGTCATATGTATTATTGGGTAAGAAATCTTGGAAATATATATAACCTTTTTCTCGATGCGAGAATTTTACTAAATCTATTGGTATAAATAATCTACCAATTCCTTTAATTACGAATTTTGCTGCTTTTACATTTTTGTCCCGTTTTAATACCCAAAATCTATCTTTAAGTCTATCCCAACTATTAATTTGCAAAAAGCCATTACCAAAGGCAGTATTAACAAGCGATTGAGCATGGTACCTTGACCGAACCAATTTTACATTCTCAGCTCCTGCACCTCCTCTTAGTTTAAATACTTTAGGGAATGTAGTAGTATTAATCCATGCTTCAGCTTCTAATTTCGAATAAAATACATAGGAGTTGACTAAGGGGGCTTCTATACACTCCAGCAAATATTTTTGACCAACTTTGTCATCGTGGTGCCATGATGTATTTACGTTTGGGAAAACTTTTTTGCCCATCTTTTCTAAAGATAATGTAAGTTGCCTAGCAAAAAGTATTCCTTTGAAATCTTCTTGGTTCCAATGCCACATTAATCCGTCACAATCATTTAATTGCTGCACAATATCAGAATCATAACAACTTACCAGTTTATAGTCAATGGCATTTTCATTGCAGTATTTAATCCATCTATCGCTAAAACTATTGGCTTTATGGTGTATTGCTAGTTTCATTTTTTTAATATTTTATTTCCCAATACTTCTTTGCTGACATCTAAATGTGCTTCACAATAAATATAATTTATGAGGGTTAACAAATATTTTTGAGGAAACAATACTTTTAAAACTCCCAACCGTTTCAAAAGACTCCGTAAGTATCTACCAGGAACTAAATTTAGTGCGGAGAAAGCAAAAAGATATTGATCTTTTCTATTTTCAATAAATGAATCCCAAGCTATTTTTAACTTTTTCTCATCAACAATAGTGGCCGAATAACTTTCTATTTCATTTATGACATTATCTTTTTTTTCATCACCCAAAATATTTAAACTGAAATTTTCTTTTGACTGAGAAGTAGGTATTAAATTCCATTTTATAAGCTGTCCCTTTTGTAGATTAAGTTTTATAGTAAGCCCTGTAAACCAAGACTCCTTATCACTTGCATTCGTGAAAAGTATATTCCCCAAACCATAAAAAATTGGGACATTATTATGCACTTCCAAACCACTAATGCAATGTGTGTGGTGGCCGATGATTGCGTCAGCACCACAATCTGCAAAAAAACGATATAGCTTTACCATACGGGGGCTAGGAAGATTGTAATATTCGTTTCCACCATGAATAATGACCAGTACAAAATCTGCAACGGCCTTGGCTTTTTTAATTTGATTATAGTTTTCAACTATATCCAAAGGATTTGCTCCTGCCATATCTTCTGTTGCTATGCACCATTCATTTTCGCAAAAATTTACTAAAGCGATCCTAAGGTCATTTTTTTCTATAATAACAGGTTCCGAAGCTTCTTTTAAGTTTTTTCCCACACCTGCGGTTACAATATTATTTTTTTTGCATTCTTTAAGAGTATTCATTAAACCAACTGTGCCAAAATCAAGAATATGGTTATTTGCAAGGGTAATAGCTCCAATATTTAGTGCCTTTAAATACTTAATAATTTCTTCAGTAGTTTGTAAATGTGGCCCATTTTTTACAATTTTATTTTTATTACTTACATTGTTTATGGGACATTCTAAGTTTACAATATTGATGTCAGATTCGCCAAATAACGTAGTAATTTCTTCTGATAGTAAAATCTTTGAAAGATAAGTAGAAGTTATACAAAAGTCACCTGATATGGTAAGGTTTACACTCATTAGTTTTGATTTTTTTTCCAAATGAAATCAGCCATTACAGAAGCCTGTATTTTATAATCAAAGAAATCTTTAGCTATTTTTTTCCCATTTTGGCCAATAGCAAAGGCTTTGTCATGATTTGATAAAGCTTCTTCCATTTTTTGTGCAAAAGATTCCGAGCTTCCAGGTATAGCTAAAAAAGCATTTTCCCCGTCTTTTAAAAATTTCGGAATTTCACCTACATTAGTAGCTACCAAAGGTTTGCCTGTTGCTAGGTATTCTCCAATTTTTATTGGAAAATTCCCTGCGTTTTGTTCGTTATCAGGTTTGGAAACTACTAATATTTCTGCGTTGCATAAAATCACAGGCATCATATTTCTATCTACTAACCCTGTAAATATCACCTTGTCAGTTAGGCTCAATCGTTTAATTGCGTCCAATGTTTCCTTGATCGCTGCTTTATTTGAATTATTTCCAACAAGCACTAGTTTTAATTCAGGAAAACGATTGGTTATTTTTGCAAAGGCTTCGATCAATATTGGCACGCCATCTTTGTTACCACTAATAGTGCCGCAATAGCCAATATATTTAAATGGGTAAGCACTTGGTTTTTCGGTCTTAAAAAATGAGAGGTCAACTACGGTTAATAATTTTTGGGTTGCTGGATTAAATTGTTGTATGTATGTATTTAATTTATCGCTGATTACAAATACCCCATCAAATAATGGCAATAATTTCTTTAAATAGATATTGAGTAGAAGTTGATTCTTTCTTGATGAACCAACCAGAGCGTATGGTAATTCCGTTCGTTCATGAAACACTTTTACATTTAATGAATGAGCCAACTTTAATAAAAAAAAAATAGGTACTATTTCAATTGTAAAAATTACTAGGGCATCTAATTTATTTTGCTTTACCTGCTGTTTTAATATTTTCCTTGCATTAAAAATGGATACTAAA
>JAYWAU010000158.1:0-5501 GCA_043782265.1 Ferruginibacter sp.
ATATGCAGCTGTTTCAGCATTTGGGTTACACCCACTTTTTTTAAATCTTGAGAAAGTTGCAGGTGGTAAAAATACTGCTACATTAAAGCCTTTAAAACAAAAGCAAATAGAACTGAATGGTTTGGCAGATGTGGATTATGAGCAGGTAATGAAGTATAAGTTTGAAACAATTAAAAAATTATACGATCAGCAAAAAGGTGATTTTAAAAGCGATTTAAAATACTTTGAATTCTTTGATTCAAATCGTCATTGGTTAGTGCCATATGCAGTTTTTTGTTACTTAAGAGATACTTACCAAACTGCTGACTACAGCAAATGGGCAACTCATAATGAATATAATGAAAATGCCGTTCAGGAACTGGCATCGCCTGACCAGCCTCATTATGATGGAATAGCCTTGCATTATTTTATACAATATCATTTACACCTTCAATTAAAAGCAGCAACATTGTATGCTCACAAACACGGTATCGTTGTTAAAGGCGATCTTCCTATTGGAATATACCGCTACAGTTGTGATGCCTGGATGGCTCCGCAATTGTATAATATGGATGAGCAGGCGGGAGCGCCGCCAGATGATTTTGCTGTAAAGGGGCAAAACTGGGGTTTCCCAACCTACAACTGGAAAAAAATGCAGGAAGATGATTTCGCCTGGTGGCGTCAGCGTTTTGAGCAAATGAGTGAATATTTTGATGTATTTCGTATTGATCATATTCTTGGTTTTTTTAGAATATGGAGTGTTCCTTTAAATGCTGTAGAAGGATTATTGGGGCGCTTTGTACCTGCAATCCCGATTCATATAAATGAGTTGTTTCAAAACAATATATCTTTTCAATACCATCGTTATTGTAAACCATATATTACTGAAGGGCTTTTGGAACAAAAGTTTGCTGACAATGCTGGTTTTATAAAAGAAAATTTTTTAGTTGAAACTGATGGGGCTTTTGAATTAAAAGCAGCATTTGACACACAACGGAAAGTTGAAAATTATTTTAGGCTAAGCCCGGAAAATAGTTTTGATGAATTAATAAAACAAGGTCTTTTCGACCTTATTAGTAACGTAATATTAATAGAAGAAGCAGGCTCTCAGATGCAGCAATTCCATTTCCGCATTGGTATGGATAGTACCTCCTCTTTTAAAGAGCTGGATGAACACAGCAAACAAAAATTAAAAGACTTATACATCAATTATTTCTTTAGAAGACAGGATAATTTTTGGCGAAAGGAAGCCCTGTATAAATTACCAGAGTTAAAAAGAAGTACAGATATGTTGGTGTGTGGCGAAGATCTTGGAATGGTTCCGGATTGTGTGCCTGATGTTATGCAGCAGTCAGGTATTTTAAGCCTTGAAATACAGAGAATGCCCAAGCAAACAACGACCCTATTTTTTCATCCCAACGATGCTCCTTATTTAAGTGTAGTTATGCCTTCAACCCACGACATGAGTACCATACGTGGCTGGTGGGAGGAAGATCCTGCAAAAACACAGGAATTCTTTAATAACATGCTTGGGCATTATGGGGCTGCTCCTTTTTATTGCGAGCCTTATATTAACAAGGAAATTATTTTGCAACATTTATATTCTCCTGCAATGTGGAGTATTTTTCAACTACAGGATATAATGGGCACCAGTGCTACATTGCGCCGAAACAATCCCAATGATGAACGAATAAATATACCCGCAGATCCCAAACATTATTGGAAATACAGAATGCACATTACGTTGGAAAATCTTATCAAGGAGACTGCTTTTAATGAAGAATTGAAAAAAGACATTTGGGCGAGTGGTAGATAAATGATAAAATATTAAACCTTCCTCCACATAACTACTATATAAGAGTAACATAAAAAAATGCCCCAGGTTTTCCTGGGGCATTTTTTTATGTTTTTAATTAAAAGAATTAACCAAATAATCCACCTTTCTTAAAATGACGGATACCATCTCCAATTTTAAATCCATTATTATAAACTTCTATTTTATAATCTCCCGTTTCGTAAGCTGAGTTTTGTTTCCAGTCAAAACTCACCCTTTGTTTTTGCCCTTGGATGTAGTTGATATTTACTTTTTGTGTAAAAGTCTTTTCTTCACCCTCCCTGGTTGTAAACTTACCTGAACCAAGTGCTTCTACAGCCACTGGTTGTCCATTAGGTGCAGTAACAATAATGTATAAATCTTTAGGACCAGTGGTCGAAATTCTGTTCTCATCCAAATCAAATGAAATCCGGATTTTATCTACTCTTTTTGCTTTTGTAGTTTCTTTTTCTTTACCACCTTTCTTTTCATCAATACCCAAAATATAGAAATTAGAAGCATGAAGGGTAGAGCCTACATCAATTACACTTTCTCTGTCCTTAATTACAGTTTTAGCCGAATCAAAATCCTGCCGAACTTTATTTCGTTCCTGTGTAACTACTTCTTTCTCCTGAGTTAGTACAATATTCTGTCCTTTTAAAACCTCTACCTGTGCTTTGTAATCTTCAATATCTGTGTTTAGGGAAGCTATTAATGCCTTGGCTTGCTTTAACTCTGCATCGGTGGCATTTTTCTTAGATAAAATACTTTGTATTTGTGCTTTTTTATTTGCAATTTCTTTATCCTTGATAGTAATCGTACTATCTTTTTTTGCGTTGGTTGTCTTTAAAAAGTCATAGCGTGCGGTTGCTTCTTCTAACTGACTTTGCAGTGTATCTTTCTCAGAAACAACTCCGGCATACATAGTATCCTTTTGTTGAATCTCATCTTTGGTTTTGCTTTTATCCCAAATTATATAACCCCATGTTCCCAATAATGCAATGATTAAGGGAATAGAGATTAAAGTGCGCCAATCCTTTTTAGGTTGTTGAGGGGGCGTAGAAGGGGTTGTTTCTGCCGGTGGAAAATTTTCGAATGCCATGATTAGTAATTTTATTTGTTATAAAAATAATGAATGTGAAAATAGCTTTAGCAGGGAATGTGGATATGTTAACAAGTAAGTTTAAAATTTATGACTGTTAGTTGGTTAAATTATAGAATTTCCAAAACCATGCCAGTTTTTTTGGAATCCACAAAGTCTATTAGCAATTAAGTTGGCATCAAAATATTTACTTTTGAATAAACACTTATAAAATATGAATCTGCGTACAATCGGTTTATTAATAGCTTCTAATATTTTTATGACGTTTGCCTGGTATGGCCTGCTAAAAGAAAAAGGGCTAACGTTGTGGAAGGCGATACTTATAAGCTGGGCTATTGCTTTTTTTGAATATAGTTTGATGGTACCTGCTAACAGGATAGGTTTCCAGAGCGGAATGACTGGCTTTCAGTTGAAACTTACGCAAGAGGTAATAACGCTGGTGGTATTTGCAGTTTTTGCAGTGTTGTATCTTAAGGAACCATTACAGTGGAAATACCTGGTTAGTTTCTTTTTATTATTAGGGGCTGTTTATTTTATGTTTAAAAAATAAAGCTGCTTATTTTGTACCAATTGTTATAATAGTCTAAGAAAATTTCAACATAATATTTTATAATTCAACGTCTAACTGTGGCATAAAATACACAACCAACTTCTACAAATCAAGGTTAGCAATACCAGGTTTATTTTTTAAGCCCTTTTCATACTGGTTTTTTATTTTCTTACACCTTATCCTGCTATAAAGGTTAGGAGCTTATCTTTGTTAGATAACTATTTATACTAATGGCAACCAATCGATCTGCAGCAATAAGTTTTATTTTCATTACACTATTAATTGATGTTACGGGTATTGGCCTCATTATACCGGTAGTTCCCGGTTTGATAGAACAATTAATACATGGCTCCATCAGCGATGCTTCCCGTTACAGCGGATGGCTGGCATTTGCCTATGCTATTATGCAGTTTTTGTTTGCTCCTTTGTTGGGAAACTTAAGTGATAAATATGGCAGACGGCCGGTATTGTTATTGTCTTTATTAGGATTAGGAATTGATTATATTTTTCTTGCCATGGCTCCATCTATAGGCTGGTTGTTTGTGGGTAGAATAATTGCTGGCTTTGCGGGTGCCAGTTTTACAACAGCTACCGCTTACATTGCGGATATCAGTACGCCTCAAAACAGGGCTCAAAATTTTGGTATGGTTGGTGCCGCATTTGGGCTAGGCTTTATACTGGGACCTGTTATTGGTGGATTATTGGGAGAATATGGTGTTAGGGTTCCATTTATTGTTGCGGCCTGTTTAAGCCTTGTAAATTGCCTTTATGGATACTTTGTGTTGCCGGAATCGCTGGCCATTGAAAACAGGAGAGAATTTCAATGGAAGCGGGCAAATCCAATAGGAAGTTTGAAACAACTCCAAAAATATCCGGCTGTGGGTGGGTTAATACTTTCTTTCTTTCTGATTTATCTGGCAGCCAATGCTGTGCAAAGTACCTGGTCTTTTTTTGGGATTAAACAATTTAACTGGACACCTAAAATAATAGGTCTTTCGTTGGGATTGGTGGGACTTTTAGTTGGCGCCGTACAGGGAGGATTGATACGCATTGTAAACCCCTGGTTAGGTAATAAAAAAAGTGTGTATGCAGGCTTAGCATTGTATGCAACAGGTTTATTTTTATTTTCTATTGCAACCCAAAGCTGGATGATGTTTGTGTTTTTAGTGCCTTATTGCCTTGGCGGTATCTGCGGCCCGGCATTACAATCAATTATCTCGGGCCAGGTGCCGGCAAATGAGCAGGGCGAATTACAAGGAGGACTAACAAGTGTAATGAGTCTTACAAATATTATCGGTCCCATTTTAATGACCAGTTTATTTTCGTACTTTACCAAACCTGCAGCTCCGTTTCATTTTGCTGGAGCAGCATTTTTTTTAGGTGGTATTTTTATGACCATTAGTTTGTGGCTTGCTTACAGAACCCTTCGCCATAATAAAACCATTTCATAATAAATCAACAAAAGATGATTAATGGCATTAACGATTTTAAAAACGTTTTCTTCATCGGCGTTGCCGGTACCGGCATGAGTGCCATTGCACAATACCTTGCGGGAATAGAAAAAAATGTGAGCGGCAGCGATCGTTATTTTAAAGAAGGTGTTGAGAATGAAATAAAAGAAAAATTAACAGCAGCAGGCATAGATTGTTTTTTACAAAATGGTGAAGGCATTACAAACGAAACAGATTTAGTAGTGGTTTCTACAGCTATTGAAGATACAGTTGCAGAAGTTCAAAAGGCAAAACAATTAAACATACCCATTTTAAAAAGAAGTGAAGTATTGGCTTTAATTGCCAAAAGCAAAAGGACCATTGCGGTAGGAGGAACCTCCGGTAAAAGTACCACCAGTGCTATGCTGTTTGATATATTGACATACGCAGGTTTACAGCCAGGCATCATCAGTGGCGCGGGGCTAATCAATATTATTAAAGAAGGTAAGATTGGAAATGCAAAAGTGGGCAAAGGCGAGTGGCTGGTAATTGAGGCTGATGAAAGTGATGGGTCTATTGTGCAGTACCATCCCGAAGTTGGACTGTTATTAAATATTGATAAAGATC
>JAYWAU010000159.1:0-5487 GCA_043782265.1 Ferruginibacter sp.
AAATACCGGTCAATGCGCAACCAATGCATTTCATGCGCTTTCATTACCTGTGTTTTACCAACAACACTTACGTTATTTTCAGCAGTACATGCTACAACGCAGGCGCTACAACCGGTACAGGTGCTTAAATCTATACTCATGCCCCATTTAATCCCTGGTCTATCAAACTGAGGATAAATGGTTGCATCTTTTTCATATTCTTTTCCTCCAAAAGGAATTAATTTTTCTCTTTCTGTGTTTGGCTCTTCCAATACTCTTTCGGGATTAGCTACAAAACTTGCCAAACTTGCTTCATAAATTACAGGACGACTTTCTGAAGAACCATGTACCTGTGTTTGGCCAAGTGGATAAGTATTACCAGTTTTTACAATTTCTGCAGCTGCGCTATAGCTAAATCCTGTTCCGTCAAATCCAACAAAAGGATAAGCATTCACGCCTGCTCCCGTTGCAGATCTGCCAATATTTTCTATTGATTTATTTTTGTCTGCGCTTTCTCTTCCATAACCCAATGCAACAGCTATCACATTCGGATGAATACCCGGAAGTATTAAAACTGCCAATTCCAAAGACTTGCCATTAACGGTTACTTTAACCGTTGGTTTCTCCGGATGTACTTCATATCCATCTCCCTGATATTGACTACCTATTACATCAAGTCCTAAAATTGTTTTTGCCAACGCTGGGCACATTATAGCGTAGTTATCCCAGGTTACTTTAGAAATAGGATCAGGAGTTTCCTGCAACCACGGGTTGTTTGCCTGTTTACCACTACCAATTGAAACCTTTTGATAAATAGCAATTTCGTAAGTTCCTCCTTTTACAGAAGCCGCTTTTGAAGCTGCATCCGCAAGTGAAGCATTGCTATAAGTTGCACCGCCAACAGCTATTGCATCAGGTTGCAAAATACCTTCCTGCAATGCTTTATCATAATTATCAGTGGTTGCTAATTTGCCAGTCCAGTAAGTTTTAAAATAGGTTTCGTAGTCACTCGTGCTACCACTCCATTTTAATAAAGATGTTTCGAAAGCCCTTGTTTTAAACAATGGGTTTATTGTTGGTTGTTGAAGACAGATGTAACCAGCTTTAGGTTCCGCATCACCCCAGCTTTCTAACCAGTGATGAGCAGGTATACTGAATTTACATAGTTCCGTAGTCTCATTCATTGTTCCATTAAAAGAAACTGTAAGAGGAACTTTCTTTAAACCCGCTACAAATTTTTTGCTATCGTAGTAAGTATAAGCAGGGTTTGTTTCGTATACCAGTAATGCCCCAACATTTCCTGCATTCATATCTTCAACCAGTTTCACAACATCAGCATCAATACCCTGGCGATAGTTAGAAGTTACTGCCCAGTTGATGGTTTTACCATTGGCTCCAATAGCTTCGTTGATGGCGTTTACGATAAGCTGAATATTAACATCATTGCTACCACAAACTACCAATCCTGCTCCCATATTAGCTTTTAACGCTGCCACAGTTGCATCGATGCCTTTATTTAAAGCAGCGTCACTTATAGCTGGGGCAGTAACGGCTCCACCTAATTTTGATAATATTGATAATGCGATTGTAGCTGTTTCTGATGGCTTGTGTATGTAACGATCATCTGCGTTACTACCTGTTAAACTTAAAGCACCTTCAAACTGAATGTGGCGGCTCATGGTAGGTTTTTCGCCAGTAATCTTTCTTGTTTTTGAATATTGTGCAGCAAACTCAACCGGGCTTAACCAGGTTCCTAAAAAGTCAGCATTTAAGCTAACAATTACTTTAGCATTTTCAAAATGGTAAGAGGGCAACGCTTTCTTACCATAACTAGCCTGGTTTGCCAATATCATACCGCTGTAACTCACCGCATCGTATTGTATGTGACGACTGCCAGTGGGGTTCTTAGCTAAAAAATCAGTAATTATTTGCAGTGTGCTAGGTGATGTTATGGTAGAAGTCAATAAAACAGTTGGCTTACCCCCTGTTCCTGTCATTGCAGTTGCAATCAATTTATCAAATGCATCAAACGACGTAACTTCTTTAAAATCTTTACCATCAGATTGCATTGGGTAACGCAAACGGGTTGTATCATATAAATCCAAAACCGAAGCCTGAACCTGGGCACTTGTGCCTCCATTAGTAATAACTGAAGCTTCATTGCCTTCTATTTTAATTGGCCTGCCATCTCTTTGCTTCACAATTACTGGTGTAATGTCTCCTTCATTTACATAAGTAGTGGCATAATAATTGGCAACTCCGGGAATAAGATCATCAGGTTTATGCAAATAAGGTACAGCTTTACGTACAGGCATTTCGCAACTTGCCGCAATAGTAGCTGCTGCTGTGCTAAACCCTAAGTATTTAAGGAAATCCCTGCGTGGAGTTTTGGCATTTAGCAAACCATCATCAAGGTCTTCTAATGGCAACAAATCTTCTTTAAATTCATCTTTTGCTGCTTTTTTAAAAGCGTTTGAATCGTTTAATTCTCCAAAATTTTGCCAATACTTTTTATTACTCATATCTTATTAAAATGTGCTAATTAGTTAATTTCCTAATTCGCTAATTTTTATAAATTGTTATTATTCTTATACTATACAAAGTGTCAAAAGTTTGCTTTTCCTTTTCCCATCAGCAAATAAGCACCTTTTGAATTAATTCACTGGATTAATTAGTAATGGCATTTCTGACATTCTGTGCCACCAATCTTTTCAACTGTTACACTATCCATTTTACCCGCTTTAATGTCTTTGTGAAATTTTTCGTAAATGCTGTAAAATTTATTGCCTTCGCCTGATTCTTTGTTGTAAAAATTAACCTTGCTTTCTCTGTGGCAATTAATACACCAGCCCATGCTTAACTCAGCAAACTGGTACACTTCAGGCATTTCCTGTATAGGACCGTGGCAGGTTTGACATTGCTGTTTACCAACCTTTACGTGCTGGCTGTGATTGAAATACACATGATCTGGAAGATTGTGAATTTTAACCCATTCAATTGGTTTGCCGGGTTTGTCATATTTATTCGTGCCGGGATTCCATCCTGCATATTGATATAATTTTTGTATTTCAGCAGTACCATTTAACTGTTGCCCGTCTTCTTTAATTATTACATCTCCTTTGTATTCTTTAATCGCCATGTGGCAGTTCATACAAACATTAACCGAAGGAATATTGGCATGCTTACTATCCTGCGAGCCACCATGACAATACAAACAACTGATCTGATTGGTACCGGCATGTACTTTATGGGAATAATAAATAGGTTGTACCGGCTGATAATTTTTCATACGGCCTAAGCCGATGGCTGCATTGATGGTGATATAACCTCCCAGGCAAAACAACACCAGCACGCCCACCATAATATAACTTTTATTGCGGTAAAAGGGAACTGGTTCTGAACGAAGTACCCCATCTTTCTGATCTGATAATTTTCGGAGACTGCTATTTACCTGTAATAGTATTAGCGCAATAACTGCTAACACGAGCGTTAGAATTCCAAACAGTAAAGAATTGTCTTCTGCCGGTGCTCCCGCAGGGCCTCCTGTTGTTGGTACCGGAGCCTTGTAAGCATCAGCATAATCTAAAATTGCAACTATCTCTTCTTTCTTTAAATTAAACTGGGTCATTCTTGCATTATACTTAGCCATCAACCCTTTTGCATAGGTATCAGTTTCCAGCATGGTATTTACATTGTTTACCCATTTGATTGCCCAGTCCGGACTTGGCTCTCTTCCTCTTGCACCCTGTAATTTCGGACCCGTATAATCTTCCAATGGTTTATGACAACTGGCGCAATTCGCTTTAAATAAAGCTTCGCCATCTGCAGCAAAACTGGTATTATTAAATGAAACTAATGCAATGAATAGTAAACTTGCGAAGACTTTTTGTAAGATTTTTCTATAGCGACTCATACAGTTATTCGGATGCTTAATTGGAAGAATATCCTTCTTTGGCTGCAAAAATAAGTCAGTATGTTCACATAATATCAACATTTTTAAAAAAAATTTTTCCTTGTCCAGCTTGATTTTCAGCCGATTGTTGCACCGATCCAATACTTATTGTCATGTTTTTGTAAACAGAATTTTATTTACAATTTTTTAGAGCAGGTTCGTATTTAACAATTTTTTGATTGATTTTTGCCACATGCTGGAAAAATTACAACAACGGTGGAAAGTAAATGCGGTCAACCTTATATTGATCATTTTTACTTTTGCTTTAGGGGGAAGTTTATGTGGAATTGCCGGGAGAAAAATAATGGAGGTCACATCAATCGAAAAGGGAATAATTTGGATCCTGGCTTACATCCTGCTCATTACATTACTTTGGCCTCTATGTGTTATCCTAATCAGCATTCCGTTAGGCCAGTTTTCTTTTTTTAAAAAATATATTCATAAAATATGGGCAAAAATAACCGGTCATAAAACAGCTGATATTCCATTAATAGCCGTTTTTGCAAGTGGAGCCGGCAGCAATGCGCAAAAAATTATTGATTATTTCAATACTAATAACACCGCTAAAATTGAATTGGTTGTTTGTAATAAAGAAGGCGCAGGTGTTTTAGACATTGCAAAAAAATACACTATTGATACTTTGCTAATTGAGAAAGACAAATTTTTTAATACTGATATATACATCCGGGAATTACAAAAAAGAGGCATCCGTTTTATTGTGCTGGCTGGGTTTTTATGGAAAGTGCCTTCTTCACTTATTAACGCTTATCCAAACAGGATTGTAAATATTCACCCGGCGCTACTACCAAAATATGGCGGAAAGGGAATGTACGGAAATCGTGTACATGAAGCCGTTATTGCAGCGGGAGATAAAGAAAGTGGCATTACCATTCATTATGTAGATGAACTGTATGACCATGGCAATATTATTTTTCAGGCAACCTGCAAAATAGATGAAAAAGATACGCAGGGTTCATTGGCGCAAAAAATTCATTTACTGGAGCATCAGCATTACCCAACTGTTATAGACAATATTCTAAAGATGCAAAATCGCAGTTAAATGCGTTGTTGGTATTTTAAAAACAAATATTGTTGGTGTAATATTGCTGCTAAAAATTATTTTAACTTGTTTCACCTGCTAAAAATTTACTGTTTTCCTTTTTTGCTTTTGTTGATAACAGCCAATGTTACTGCACAGCTTACTATTAGCGGCAACGTGTATGATTCAACTAAAGTAACTCCCGTTAAAGATGTATTTGTAAAAAGTACCGGCGGTAAAATAACCATGACTGACTCAACAGGTCATTATGATATTAGCGTCAGTAATAAAGATTCCCTCACTTTCATCTACCAAAATAAGCCCACTGCAAGGTTTGCAGTAAAGCAAATTGAAAACCAGGGCAGTTTTGATATTTCTCTGCACATCAGGGTTACAGAAAAATTTAGAACCTTAAAAGAAGTAAGGGTATTCACCAAAAATTACAAAGAAGATTCAATTGCTAACAGAGAGGAATATGCTAAAATATTTAATTATCAAAGACCGGGAATAAAAACAT
>JAYWAU010000160.1:0-5471 GCA_043782265.1 Ferruginibacter sp.
AAAACCACTATTGATGGTACTGGCCATCATACCCCAGAAAATTAATAAAACCTGGTACTTTCTAAAATGTAAAATCAATAACTGAATAGGGAAAGAATAAAAAATATTCTTCAGCAATAGTTTCATGTATATGGACTTTTCTTAAATGTACTACTAATAAAAAGAAGTAACGTTATATACTTATGTTCTGATATAATATTGAATTTATTTATTTTCTTTTTAAGATAAATAAAATAGCAACTATACACATCAACAGCAACATAGCTACAAACTGGTGCGATACGCCAAAAAATTCAAGGCAGTCAGCATAAGTGGCATTTAAAACAGTTAATATTCCTAAAATAACCTGTAGTACAACCAACAACAATAATGTGGTACGCAACCTGCTGAATAATCGGTTCTCTTTTACAGACTTTGTTAAGTACCACCAGTAACCAATTAAAATAAAAAGTAAATAGGCAATACCTCGGTGAATAAAATGGATAGTAATTTTATTTGCTACCAGATTTTTTAAAAATGGTGACAATTCATTTAATTCAGCAGGTATCATTTTACCATTAATATCCGGCCAGGTTGGTGCTGTAATTGCAGCTTTTAATCCTGCCATAAAACCGCCATAAATTAATTGAAAAAATAATACTGTTAGAATAACCAGCATTAATTTTTGTAAACCAGGATTGACTACTTTTTTACCGGCAGCTTCCAGCAAACCTAAGGCAAACCATAAAGTATAGCTTAGTAATCCTAATGCGGCAATAAGGTGTGTAGTAAGTTCAATATGACCCACGAAATATTTTTCAGGAACAAGTCCGCTTTTTACCATTATCCAACCAATTGCTCCCTGAACGGCTCCTAATAAAAATAAGATTACCATTGGCAACACCATTTTTTTGTTGAATTTTTTAGTCGCTAAAAAATAAATAAATCCCACTAAAAAAACCAGTCCCATAAACCTTGCCCACAAACGGTGAAACCACTCCCAGAAAAAAATACCTTTAAAATCACTTAGCGAAAAATTTTGGTGTACATATTTAAACTGGTCGGTTACTTTATACCGGTCAAATTCTGCCTGCCAGGCTGCATCATTTAAGGGAGGCAATGCTCCCGTAATAGGCTTCCATTCAGTAATTGAAAGGCCTGATTCTGTAAGTCGGGTAATACCGCCAATCAATACTTGTATTACAATCATGCCTACACCTATCAATAGCCAAATAGCTACCTGTTTATTATTGCGTTGTTCCAATACACTATCCATAGCGGTGCAAATTTAGTACAGCAATAGTTGTATTTACAGAATGAAATGGTTTTTACTTTTTTTAATGGATATTTGTTAAACACATATGCTGCAATCCTATTTACAAAAAGAGTTAATTGAAGCTGGGCTGGATGAGGCTGGCCGTGGCAGTTATGCAGGTCCGGTGTTTGCAGCGGCTGTTATTTTACCTGTTGGTTTTAATCACCCATTGCTAAACGATAGCAAGCAATTAAAAGAAAAGGAAAGAGACTTTTTACGACCGATTATAGAAAAAGAAAGTATAGGCTATTCAGTTGCCGCAGTCGACAATGTTGATATTGACAGCATTAATATTCTACAGGCATCTTATAAAGCCATGCATCTTTCTTTAGATAAATTATCCATTACGCCCCAATTGTTGTTAATTGATGGCAACCGCTTTAAAGCCTATAAAAATATTCCACATCACTGCATTATAAAAGGGGATGGTAAATATGCATCCATTGCAGCAGCCAGTATTTTAGCCAAAACTTACCGGGATGAATATATGCTGCAATTGCACCAGCAGTTTCCCCAGTATGGATGGAACCAAAATAAAGGCTACGGCACGGCTATTCACCGAAAAGCCATTTCTATTCATGGTTTATGTGCTTATCACCGCAAAAGTTTTAATATTATTTCTCCTGCTGAAGTTGCTGGCTAATTCTATTTTTTTTAGTGCCATTAAACCTTGTTCAATTGCACCCGTCTGTATATACACAACCGGTTAATAGTTCTTTAAAAAAATAATCTCATTACCCAATCAAAAAAAATAACCTTTATTATGAAACTAAAAATTACAGCAGTAGCCATTGTTATGGCATTAGGCATCACCAGTGCAAATGCACAGATTCGTCAAACAGCAAAACATCAGCATCAGCGTATTAAACAAGGCGTTAAGAGCGGGGAACTAACAAAATCTGAAGCACTCAATTTATGCAACGACCAAAAAGACATTCGTACGGAAGCAAAAGATGCTAAGGCAGATGGCGTTGTTACAAGGGATGAAAGAGTAGCAATTAAGCAAGATCAAAATCAGGAAAGCCGGGAAATTTTCCGTAAAAAACACAATAACAGGGAAAGAAATTAAGTAGTGATTAGAGTAGGCAGGTTAAAAAGATACTGGCTTGGCCGGTATCTTTTTTATTATTAGAAATTTGTACAATAGATTTTTTTTAATTTAAGAATATTTACGCAGCCCACTCGCCTATTCCCTGTCTTGTTATTGCCCATTCATCCGTTACACAATCAACGATGGTAGAAGGTATCATACCTCCAGAACCGCCATCAATTACAAAATCTACCAGATCGCCGAATTTTTCATAAATAATTTCAGGATCAGTGTAGTCTTTAACCATATCTCCTGGCAGGGAGGTACTTAATATCGGATTACCCAATATATCCAGAATATGCTGACAAATAACATTATCGGGTACACGTAAGCCAATGGTACTTTTTTTGCTTTGTAAAATTTTGGGTACCTGTTTGCTGGCAGGTAAAATAAAAGTATAAGGGCCGGGTAAATACCTTTTCAACATTCTGTAAAGTGGCGTATCAATACTCTTTGTGTAATCGCTTAAATGGCTCAGGTCGCGGCAAATAAAACTTAACTGGGCTTTAAGGGGATCAATATTTTTTATTTTGCAAATGCGGTCAATTGCTTTGTGTTGAAAGATATCACAACCAAGCCCATAAATAGTATCGGTAGGATAAATTATTATACCTCCATCTTTTAAACATTCTACTACCTGCTTTACCAGCCTTGGTTGAGGATCACGGGGATGAATTTGTATCAGCATAATTTTAAAAAATAATCAAATGCAAAATTAATTACAGCAAGTTTCAAAGCCTGTTTCCATTTAAGGTTATAATAGTAAAGCCTGTAGATATTACTATTACAAAGTTAAATGAACCCTTTAATAACGTATGATGTTTAAAGCCAATCATCCACATGGCTCAAAAAAATAATGTTTCGGGTATTGCTATTTTTAAATTTACGGCGCACCCAAAAGATAGCACCCTTGCAGCTTTGCTTTAAAAACCATTACTTTTGCAACTTACTTTAATTTTTAGCAACCAAAACTTAAATAGATCATGTCATTAATCTCAGTTGGCACCATGGCTTTTGATGCCATAGAAACACCCTTTGGAAAAGTAGATAAAATTGTAGGCGGCTCTGGAACTTACGTGGCTTATGCAGCGAGTAATTTTGTTACACCCATTCAACAAATTTCTATCGTAGGATACGATTTTCCGCAGGAAGAAATGGACCAGCTTAAAAAACGTGGCGTGCAGTTGGAAGGAGTAGAAATTGTACCTGATAAAAAATCTTTTTTCTGGAGTGGTAAATATCATGTTGACATGAACACAAGAGATACATTGGTTACTGACCTTAATGTATTGGCAGATTTTAACCCTGTTGTACCCGAAAGTTATCAAGGAGCAGAATTTTTAATGCTGGGAAATCTTGCACCAAACATTCAGTTAAGTATCATTAACCAGCTAACAACAAGGCCCAAGCTGATTGTAATGGATACTATGAATTTTTGGATGGAAATTGCATTGGACGACTTGAAAGTAGTGTTGAAAAAAGTGGATGTACTGATGGTAAATGATGGCGAAGCAAGACAATTGAGTGGCGAAGTATCGTTGGTTAAAGCAGCCAAAGCAATTATGGAAATGGGGCCTGCTTTTTTAGTAATTAAAAAAGGAGAACACGGTGCGCTATTGTTTCATAAAAATCATATTTTTTCTGCCCCCGGCTTACCGCTGGAGGAAGTGTTTGACCCAACCGGTGCAGGTGATACATTTGCAGGAGGCTTTATAGGCCATCTTGCAAAAACAAAAGACATTAGTTTCGAAAATATGAAAACAGCGGTAATTGTAGGCAGTGCCCTCGCAAGTTTTTGTGTAGAAAAATTTGGACCTAACAGAATGAAAGAAATTACCAAAGCAGATATAGATGCCAGGCTTGGAGAGTTTGTACAACTCGTTAATTTTGATATTGATGTTGTAGCCTAAAGCAGAAAATAAATATTAGTTAAAGCCGGCGTTTAATAAACTCCGGCTTTTTATTTTGATACATTTGTGAGCCATTAATACTTGCCCTAAATTATAAACAGATGCTTAAAAAATTACTTCAGTTTGTGCTGCTTCAGTTATGTTTTGTTGCAGCCCTTGCGCAGTTGCCGGTAGTTAAACCACCATTAAAAGGATGGCACTTGCTTAATTACCAGCAAGATGGTTATTTTGGTACTGGTGTAAAAGAGGCATATGAATTGTTGGCTGGCAGAAAGAGCACTACCGTTGTAATTGCTGTAATTGATAGTGGTATAGATACCCTGCATGAAGATCTGAAAACGGTGCTTTGGACAAACCCAAAAGAAATTCCCGGTAATGGTAAAGATGATGATGGCAATGGATATACAGACGACATTCATGGATGGAATTTTTGCGGTGCTGCCAATGGTGAAAATATGAGTGTTAATACACATGAGATTGCCCGTGTGTACCATCACTGGAAATTAGCTTTTGAAGGAAAAAAAGAAAGCGATATTTCTGCGGACAAAAAATTTTTATTTCAGCAATGGAAGCGGTCTGAGAAACTGTTGAATAAGCAATACGAAGCCTATGTAAAAAACTATCCGAATATAGAAGAATTTTCATCAGGGTTACAAACTACCAACCGGTTGGTTACCACCTATCTTAATAAACCCGTTTTTTCAAAACCAGCTATTGCCTACCTCCAAAAAACGGATAGTTTGGGTTGGGCAGTAGAAGTTTGGATGGACCTTTTTACAAAAACGACTGATTCAACGGTTACCAATACTGCTATCATCAATGAAGTTAACACGTATAAAAATAATTTGCTTGCCAACAAACAAAGAATGGAGGATGAGCCAATAGACTACAGGGGAGCATTAACAAAGGATAAATATGAAGACATTCATGACAGTATTTATGGCAACAATAACCTGTACGACCATGCTGGTAATCATGGAACACATGTGTCGGGTATTATTGGAGCGGTACGAAATAATAATATTGGTGTAGATGGCATTGTTGATAATGTTCGCATCATGTTTATAAGGGCTGTGCCAGGTGGTGATGAACATGATAAAGATGTGGCATTGGGCATTCGGTATGCAGTTGATAATGGAGCAAAAATTATCAATATGAGTTTTGGAAAACCTGCTTC
>JAYWAU010000161.1:0-5459 GCA_043782265.1 Ferruginibacter sp.
TACAAATTTACGTTGATTAAGTTATTCTGTTGTGAAGTCTATGATATAAAAATTACAACTTATATAATGTCCAATTTGTAAAATAAAATTGTCTGAAGCCATTAATCTATAAACGTATTAGCTTCAACTATTGTTAAAATAAAAAAGCGTTAGTTTTAAAACTAACGCTTCAAAATTCAAGAAATATCTCAAAAAAATTAAACCAGCATTGTAACCGGGTTCTCTAAAAATTTCTTTAATGTTTGTAAAAACGCAGCTCCAACAGCTCCATCCACACTTCTATGGTCGCAGCTTAAGGTAAGTTTCATTACGTTTGTTACGCCAAAGCCATCGCCTTTCTTCACTACTTTTTCTTTAATGGCTCCAACGGCTAAAATAGCACTGTCCGGCGGATTGATGATGGCGGTAAACTCTTCAATATCCATCATACCTAAATTGGAGATGGTAAATGTGTTGCCACTGAATTCGTTTGGTTGTAATTTTTTATCCTTAGCCTTACCATACAATTCTTTTGCATCAGCAGCAATTTGCGATAAAGATTTTTGATCTGCAAAACGAATAACCGGAACAATTAAACCTTCAGGCAATGCCAATGCAGAGCCAATATGAATGTGCTGATTGTGGCGGATAAAATCTCCCATCCAACTACTGTTAACATCAGGATGGAGGCGTAAAGCCATGGCACTTGCTTTAATGATCATATCATTGAAAGAAATTTTTACCGGGCTAACTTCGTTCATGGCAACACGTGAAGTCATCGCATTGTCCATGTTTATTTCCATAGTTAAATAAAAGTGCGGTGCAGCAAATTTGCTTTCACTCAACCGGCGGGCAATTACTTTACGCATTTGTGTTAACGGCGTATCAGTAAAACCTTCTTGTCCGTTTGCAACAAAGGCCGGTGCAATAGCTTTTGCAGCAGTTGCAGTTTTAGGTGCATCAGCTACAGCTTGTTTAGCAGCTGGTACATAACTGTCAATATCTTTTTTAGTAATACGGCCATTGTCTCCGCTACCACTAACTTTTGAAAGGTCAATTCCTTTGTCAGCAGCTAACTTTTTTGCAAGAGGAGAAGCTTTAATACGTTGATCGCCGGATGCTTCTTCTTTACTTTCTATTGCAGCAGGCTCTGTATTTACCGTAGTAGCTGCAATAGAAGCCGCTGCGGGAGCTGTTGCTGAATTGGCACCTGATTTTTCTGCCGCTATGTAAGCACTAACATCGGTACCCGGTTTGCCAACAATGGCAATTATTTCATTTATTTTAGCAGCGCTTCCAGCTTCTACACCTATGTATAATAAAGTGCCTTCTTCATATCCTACTACTTCCATGGTAGCTTTATCGGTTTCCACATCAGCAAGTACATCGTCACTTTTAACGAGGTCGCCCACTTTTTTATTCCAGGAAACAATTTTTCCTTCAGTCATAGTATCACTTAACAAAGGCATTCTTATTTCTTTAGCACCTGCGGGCAGGGCTACTTTTGCAGCAGGTGTAGTAGATTCTTTATTAGTTTTAGTTGGCATTTCTTTTACCGGTGCTACTTTTGCAGCATCCTTATCTCCGTCGAGCAAGGCTTTGTAATCTTCTCCTTCCTTACCCACAATAGCAATTATCTGGTTTATTTTAGCCGCGTCGCCCGCTGGTACACCAATGTAAAGCAAAGTTCCATCTACATAGCCGGTTACTTCCATAGTAGCTTTATCCGTTTCCACATCCGCCAATACATCATCGCTTTTTACTTTGTCGCCTACTTTCTTATTCCAGGTTACTATTTTTCCTTCCGTCATAGTATCGCTCAACAGCGGCATGCGTATCACTTCTGCCATAATAAATTATTTCTAATGTGTTTAAATTGAAGGTCGAAATTAATGCAAAAAAGGGAAATGTAACATAGTTGATTTACTAGTCCAACTCTAATTTTAATCTTTCTTTCAATTCTTTTACCAACGGGTATTCCTCAATTATCTTTAGATACTGTTGTTTTCTGGTTAAGGGAACATCCGTGGTCATTGTCGTATCTTCTTTTTCAATCACCATAACCTGGTAAGTTAGCACACGGTTATTAAAATGATTTTGTAAATGTGTAACAAGGTTAGCTCTTTCTACTTCAATAAACGCCTTATGTATTTCTCCCTGTGTAATAATTTCAATTGTATTGTTGTCAATTACTTTTAATTCTGCTGCTTTAAAATTAGTAACGGCCGAAAAATTGCTTTTTACCCTAAGCTTTTCAATAAACTGCCCCCAGCAAACATATAGCTCGTCTTCTGTAATTTTTATTGATTCGTTATTGCCATTTTTATTTTGCTGTGTTATTTGCTGGCGTATCCTGTTAAGCGAACCAAATGTTGTTTTAGATGCTGTTGTTGCAGAGTTAGCTAAATCAGCATTTGCATTTAAATTGTTTGCAGGCAATTTTTTTATTTCAGGTGAAGGTTCTTCAATGAGCAGTTTTGCTTCACTCTGTTGCATTACTTTAACAAGCTGGAGAGGCTTAATTGTAGCTTCATTGACACTCTGATCTGATAATGCTTGCTTAGCTTTTATAATAGGAAGTGCCTTGAAGGCTACAGTTTTTGCACCATCAATTAGTTTTTTTTTATTTACAACCCCATCGTTGTTTACTAACTCCAATGCCTGTTGTAAGTAACTAAGTTTAATTATTGTTAGCTCAACATGCAATCGTTTATTGCGGGATTGCTTATAATTTAATTCAGCCTCATTTAAAATGTTTAAGGCACTAATGATGTATGCTGCAGGAATTTTTTGAGCAGTCTGCAAATATTTTTGTTTAAAATCTTCCGCTACTTCAAGCAGCATAGCTACTTTGGCATCCCTGCTTACCAACAGGTTGCGTAAAAATTCTGCAAATCCATTCAACACGGTATCTCCTTCAAAACCTTTGCGATTTATTTCATCATACATTAACAGGCCGCTGCTAAGATCTTGTTGCTGTAAAAAATCAAGCATTTTAAAATAATAATCTTCATCTAAAATGTTCAGGTGCTCTAAAGTGTTGGTGTAGGTTACCTGTCCATTTGTAAAGCTTACTATCTTATCCAAAATACTCAGCGAATCCCTCATGCAGCCTTCGCTTTTTTGTGCAATTACGTGCAGGGCGGCTTTATCTGCTTTGATTGATTCTTTATCACAGATTTCCTGTAAGTGTTCTACAGTATCATTGTTGGTAATCCGTTTAAAATCAAAAATCTGGCAACGGCTTAAGATAGTAGGGAGTATTTTGTGTTTTTCGGTGGTGGCTAAAATAAAAATGGCATAAGGTGGAGGTTCTTCCAGTGTTTTTAAAAATGCGTTGAACGCCGAAGAGCTAAGCATGTGTACCTCATCTACAATATATACTTTGTATTTACCGGCTTGAGGAGCAAAGCGAACTTGCTCAACAAGGCTTCTGATATCATCTACCGAATTATTACTGGCAGCATCTAATTCGTGAATGTTTAAAGAGGTGCCTGCATCAAATGAGATACAGCTGTTACAAATGTTACAGGCTTCACCATCTTTAGTCTGGTTTTCACAATTGATAGTTTTTGCCAGAATCCTGGCACAGGTAGTTTTACCAACGCCCCTTGGGCCACAAAATAAAAAAGCATGCGCTAACTGATTATTTTTAATAGCATTTTTGAGTGTAGTGGTAATATGCGCCTGGCCTACAACAGTTGAAAAATTCTGCGGCCTGTATTTTCGGGCCGATACTACAAACTTATCCATAGGTGCAAATTACGATTAATACCGTTTTTTGTGAAGAGAATTATTGAAGGTGTTTTATACTGATTTAACCTGGAGACGATCACCTAAGTCAACATCGGATGTCTTTTAAACTCTTTTGTTCTGTCAAATAAATAACGGTAGGTGGTAAGGTTTCTGCTACGAAAAGTTTCACCTAAACCTTCTGCAATGTTGATCATTTTTGGATTAAAATCCCCAATCCATTGCATTTCATATTCTGTATAAGAAACAGACGGCGTCTGAATGAGCTTGGCAGATTCAACTACAATAAAACTGTCAATCCCTTTTCCCTGCCACTCAGGTACCACGCCAAATACAATTCCGCAAAATTTTTTATTTGCTTTAAATTTTTTCAACCATAAAAATTTTAGTTTTTGCAAAAGACCAAATTTGCCATCAAGGTATTTAAACCATTGATTCAAATCGGGGAGATTTACAAAAATAGCAATGGGATCTGCTTTATGATAAGCAAACCATATTATACGTTCATCCATTATAGGTTTCATCTTGTTAAATAAAATGACCACCTGTTCTTTGGCCATTTGCTTTAATCCTCCGTGGCCTGCCCAAGCCTTGTTATAAACAGTAGCAAAATCTCCGGCAAATTTTTCTAATTGACTTTTATCAATGTGTCGAGCCGTAAAATTAGGGTCTGAGCTATATTTGGCATGTCTTTCAAAAATCTTTTCAGTTAACCTGGCTTTAGGATGCAAACCAAAACATATCTGGTGAAAAAATGGCTGGAAACCATAGTTTTCAAATAGCTCCTTGTAATAGGGGGGATTGTAATTCATACAATATAAAGGCTCATTAAATCCTTTGGTTACCAAACCCCACCATCTGTCCCGTTCGCCAAAATTGATTGGGCCGTCCATAGCCTCCATTCCGTTTTTTATAAGCCAGTCTTTGGCATTATTTAACAACAAATCAGCAGCTTCCTGGTTATTAATACATTCAAAAAAACCGATGCCACCAACGGGTACATCATCTCCTTTGCTTTTATATTTTTTATTAACAAAAGCGGCTATACGACCAATTAAATTATTATTATCAGTAAGTATCCAACGCTCAATTTCACCAAATCTAAATGCTTTATTTTTATTTTGATCAAACACTTCTTCAATATCCTTGTCCAGCGGCCTTATCCAGTTAGGGTCATTTTTGTAAAGGATTACTGCTACCTGCAAAAATTGTTTGGCTGTAGCTTTATTGTTTACCGGAATTAGTTGGAACATAGTATTTAAAGAAGACAAAAGTAAGTAAGGGGTGGCATACTTCAAAAGTCGCTTTCATACTACTATTTTTAAAAACCAATATCTGCAATATTGCCATAATGGTCTGAGTAGGGAACCGTAATGCGGTGGTACTGGTTAATGGTAAATTTTCTATCAGCAAAGATAAAATCGATTCTTAAAGTAGGTGATATAAATCTAAAGGTTCTCCCAATGCCGGAACCTCTTTTTAAGAAAGCATCCTGCATATTTCCTTTAACGGTAAAGTAAGTGTAGGAGTTAGGTACATCATTAAAATCGCCGCACAATATAACCGGGTAAGGGCTTTTCTTTACATAGTCATTCACAATATCTGCCTGCTGGCTCCTGGCCTCATATCCTTTTTTTAATTTGCTTACAATTGTTCTTGAATCTTTAAAGCCGTCTTTTTCACTATGCTTTATCTGGTTAAGGCTTTGGTATTCTTCTTTGCCAAAC
>JAYWAU010000162.1:0-5453 GCA_043782265.1 Ferruginibacter sp.
AATACCAGAACACAATTTTGTGCCGGTTTATTACATGGGAAGCGAAGATGCAGACCTTGATGAACTAGGGCACATTTTTATAAATGGAGAAAAATTTGAGTGGGCAACCAAACAAACCGGTGCTGTTGGAAGAATGAAAGTAGACGAGGCTTTGATACAATTAATAGAGACCATTAGTGGCCAGTTATTAGTATTTCCTTTTGGTGCTGAAATTATTGGAGTAATGAAACAATGTTATAAGGAAGAGGTAACTATTGAACAGGCTACTTTTAAATTAGTGAATGAATTATTTGCAGCATATGGCTTGCTGATTTTACTGCCTGATAGTGACCTAGTAAAAAGAGCATTTATCCCTGTGATAAAGAAAGAATTAACCACAGGGTTTTCTCACAAAGCAGTTGAAGAAACAGTAAGCCAATTTCCGACAGTTTATAAAGCACAGGCAAGTGGTCGGGAAATAAATTTATTTTACTTACTAGATAACAAAAGAGAGCGAATTGAACAATCAGGAGATACATTTTTAATTGTAAATACCACTTTAAAATTTACCCTTCAACAGTTATTGCAGGAGTTGGAGGATCATCCCGAGTGCTTTAGCCCTAATGTAATATTGAGGCCTGTTTTGCAGGAATTTATTTTGCCTGGCATTGCATTTATTGGTGGTGGTGGAGAGATAGCTTACTGGCTTGAATTAAAGAAAGTTTTTGAAGCAGTGGAAGTGCCTTACCCAATGTTAATTGTACGTAACTCCTTTATGTTTGTCAATAAAGAATTTCAGGGTATTGTGGAAAAATTAAAATTAGATTATTCAGCATTGTTTAAACCAGCACTTGAACAGATAAATCAATTGGTGCAAAGAGATAGTGTGGTGCAATTAGGTCTTGAAAAAGAGAAGCAGCAACTAACTGACTTGTACGAGCAATTAAAAAATATTTCAGGTAGCATTGATGTTACCTTAAAGACACATACCAGCGCATTATTTACGCAGGCATTAAATAAAATAAATGCATTGGAAAAGAAAATGCTGAGTGCGGAAAGAAAAAAATTTGAGGCTCAACAACGGAAACTTCAAAAACTAAGGAAAGAATTATTCCCCAATAATAATCTGCAGGAACGGGTTGTAAATATTATGCCTTTTTACGCTGTATGGGGAAAGGATTTTATTGAAATGATTTTTGATAATTCCAAAGGATTAAGCCAGAAGTTTGGAATTATTTTGGAATAAATTATTTGTTGAAATAGTATTACCCTTCTCTACCCTTATAAAAGTTCCCAATAAGAATGCATCAAAAGTGAGTAACTCGCCATGGCAGACTGGTGCTGCAGGTATGCTTCTCAATGCTTATCTGAAAAAGCAATAATTTTTAATTAACCTTATTTTTCAAATTTATCAAACTCATTTGTAAATCCGAGATACTTTACATTCTTTACACTTTCCATAACAATATCATCCTGGTATTCTTTATAAGCTTCTAATTTGCCGGCAATAGAGGTGTCGTGTAAAGCTAAAATTTGTGCAGCTAATATGCCCGCATTTTTGGCACCGTTTAATGCAACAGTTGCTACGGGTACACCGTAAGGCATTTGCAAAATAGATAAGATAGAATCCCAGCCATCAACTGAATTAGATGATTTTACCGGCACACCAATTACGGGTAAAATGGTTTGTGCAGCTACCATGCCCGGTAAATGTGCCGCCCCTCCTGCACCTGCAATAATTACTTTTAAACCTCTTTCTTTCGCTTTAGAAGCATACTCTCTTAAACGCTCAGGGGTACGGTGTGCAGATACTATGGTTAACTCCGGCTCCACTTCAAACTGGCGCAACATTTCTGCTGCACCTTTCATTACTTCAAGATCACTTTCGCTGCCCATTATAATACCAACAAGAGGTTTCATGTTTTTTATTTTACGCAAAGAAAGGTAAAAATTGTAAAAAGCAAGTTTGATATTTTTTAATTAAACTAAAAAAATCTTGATTTGATTGTTGTAAAAATTACTGGTTAATAACAAATGAATTATTTCTCGACGATATAATTACCGTTCCTAAATTGTTAATTTAGAGATTGGCAAAAGCAGTTATATTTGTCTGTATAATTAATATTCCAGCATAAATGAAATTTACAGTTAAAAGAATTATCCTTCTTTCTCTTATTTATGTGTGTGTTATTGTTTTCCCTAATTGTAAAAATAAATCCACAGTAGCCACACAACGCAAAGAAAATCCTCCAACAATTGTGGATGTAATTATTGCCACACCTGAAAGCATCAGTAATATTATTGAAGCTAACGGAACCATTATCGCAGGCGAATATGTAGAGCTACGTCCTGAAGTAAGCGGCAGACTTACCTACCTCAAAGTACCCGAAGGTAAATCCATTAAAAAAGGAACAGTAGTGGCACATGTGAATGATGCCGACCTTAAAGCACAACTTTTCAAAAGTAAAGTTCAATTGATACTGGCCCAAAAGACAGTAGAGAGATATAAACAATTACTAGATGTAAATGGGCTTAACCAGGCAGATTATGATGCGGCTTTAAACCAGGTAAATAATTTAAACGCCGACATGGGGTATACACAGGCACTGATAGACAAAACTATTATTAAAGCACCTTTTACAGGTGTAGCAGGATTAAGAGGAGTTAGTCCGGGGGCTTATGTAACACCAGCTACGGTTATTGCCAGCCTACAGCAAATTGATCAAATTAAAATTGATTTTACCCTACCTGAAATATATGGGAGTGTTATAAAAAATGGAATGGTAGTTAATATAGAGTTAGATGCAGCAGCAAAAGAAAAACGAAATGCAACTATTATAGCCATCGAACCCGGTGCAAATACGGACACACGTAATTTAAAAGTAAGGGCAATATTGGATAGTGGAACTGCCAACATTGGAGGTTTTGCAAAAGTGTATATTGATGCAGGAAAAAGTAGGATGTCTATAAAAGTACCAAGTAATTGTATTATTCCAGATGATAAAAATAATCAGGTTGTTTTGGTTAAGAACGGGAAAGCCAGTTTTGTAAACATTAAAACAGGTATTAGGGAAGCTAATACTGTAGAAGTTTTGGAAGGTATAAGTGTGGGAGATTCAGTTGTGGTAACAGGGGTTTTATTTGCCAGGCCAAAGAGTGCGGTGAAAGTAAGAAGCGTAAAAAAATTGCAGGATCTAAATACTGCGGCCAAATAACCTAGGGTACATTACAACGATTAATTTTACCATGCTGTTCCAAATAAAAATAATTGTATGTTGAAGATTTTAATAAATATTAGACCCCGTTTTATTGCATGAATATTTCTGAATTTTCTATAAAGCGGCCAGTTTTTGCCACTGTATTAAATTTGATGATCATCTTGTTTGGTATTGTTGGCTATACTTTTCTTGCCATTAGAGATTATCCAGCCATTGATCCTGCCACCATCAACGTCAGTACTTCCTACACCGGTGCCAATCCGGATATCATGGAAAGCCAGGTTACAGAGCCTTTGGAAAAACAGATAAATGGCATCCCCGGAATTAAAACAATCACTTCTTCCAGTACTTTAGGAAATAGTAACATAACTGTAGAGTTTGAACTTGGGGTTGATCTTGAGGCAGCGGCCAGTGATGTGCGGGATAAAGTTGGGCAGGCCAGTCGTAGTTTGCCACAAGATATTGATGCACCACCAGTAGTTACCAAATCAGATGCTAACAGCGATTTTATTTTAATTCTTGCCGTACAAAGTAAAACCAAGGGCTTATTAGAGTTGAGTGATTATGCAGAAAATGTATTGCAGCAACAGTTTCAAACCATCAACCAGGTAAGCGCTGTAAATATATTTGGGCAAAAAAGATATGCCATGCGCATTTGGCTTAATCCTGATAAAATGAATGCACAAAGGGTTTCTTTTTCTGATATCAGAACGTCATTAAACAATGAAAATATCGATTTGCCTCCCGGCAAAATTTATGGTACCAACACAGAATTAACGATTAAAACACTGGGCAGGTTAACAAGTGAAAAAGATTTTCAGAACCTTATTCTCAGAGAAGATAGCAGCGGAATAGTAAGGCTAAGTGATGTTGCCCGTGTTGAAATTGGGCCTGAAACACTGGAACAAAGCTGGAAGTACAATGGCGTGAATGCTGTTGGTATTGTTATAATACCACAACCCGGCGCCAATAATATTCAGATTGCCAACGATTTTAATAAAAAGCTGGAGGCGATAAAAAAAACCAATAAAACCGATATTGACATGAATGTGTTACTGGATAACACTACCAATATCCGCAAGTCGCTTAAAGAAGTTGAAGAAACATTAATAATTTCTTTTACGCTGGTAGTACTCGTTATCTTTTTCTTTTTCAGGGATTGGTTAATTGCTATTCGCCCGCTGATAGACATTCCAATTTCGCTGGTGGCCACTTTTTTTATCATGTATTTTTCTGGGTTTTCTATCAATATTTTAACACTGCTGGCTATTGTACTGGCAACCGGACTGGTAGTAGATGATGGCATTGTTGTAACCGAAAATATTTTTAGCAAATTTGAAAAAGGGATGCCTATCAGACAGGCGGCCATAGAAGGAAGTAAAGAAATATTTTTTGCAGTTATCTCAACTTCTATCACATTGGCAGTGGTATTTTTACCTGTAATATTTTTGGAAGGTTTTGTAGGCAGGCTGTTTAGGGAGTTTGGTGTAACACTTGCTGCGGCCGTATTAATTTCGGCTTTGGTATCATTAACCATTACCCCTGTTTTAAATGTTGTGCTGAGTAGAAAAACTGCAGGCCACGGTAAATTTTACAGAAAGACAGAACCATTTTTTACAGGTATGGAAAATGGCTACGAGCGCTTGCTGAAAGGGTTTTTAAAAGTAAGGTGGGTGGCATGGGGTGTGATAGCAATTTGTGGTGTTATGATCGCTATAATAATTACCAGTTTACAAAGCGAAATTGCACCATTGGAAGACAGAAATAGCATACGGTTTACTGTTACGGCAGCAGAGGGAACGAGCTTTGGCGCTATGCAACAAATAGCAGATAATGTAAGCAATTATTTGTATGACTCTGTGCCGGAAAGAGATTTTGTATTTGCAAGAACACCTGCTGGTGCAATAAATAGCACTATGCCCAGACTTGGACTGGTAGAACCCGATCTTCGCAACAGAAGCCAGGCGGAAATTGCGAGTGATTTGCAAAAAAAAATGAGTCGTTTTAACGACGCCAGAATATTTGCAGTGCAGGAACAAACGATAGCAGTAGGTGCAGGCTCAAGAGGAAGTTTGCCCGTTCAATTTGTGTTACAAAACCAAGACCTTAATAAATTACGGGAAGTAATACCAAAGTTTTTGGAAGAGGCCAGAAAAGATAAAACTTTTGCTAATGTAGATGTAAACTTGAAATTTAATAAACCCGAAATACAGCTTACGCTTGACAGGATGAAGATTAAAGATCTCGGGTTATCAT
>JAYWAU010000163.1:0-5443 GCA_043782265.1 Ferruginibacter sp.
CTTCGGGTGAAGCAATAGCCAAACCCTGGTAAACTGTTCTGTTGTTATCCATGTTTACATTACCATCTCTTCCTGGCGTAACATTGCCACAGTCACAAATATGGGTGCCTGCCCAAGGTGTTTGCACATATGGAAAATGCATTTTTAAGGTGGTGTCATTTTTTTCTACCCCTGTTTTATAGCTTAATACATTTAGCAACTGTGGTGTTACCGGGCTTCCGCCTACAGTATAGTCATCGTACCATAAACCAATTGCAGCTAACACTACTCCACCAACAGCCTGCAATTCAATCCTGGTTACATCATCTTCCAATCTTCTTCCATTAGGAAATCCATCCATGTTTGGAATATTTTGAATAGTTGTATTTGCATATGCAGGATCGAGTAAACCAGTTACAGCAGCTTGTACAAGCCCCAATGAACTAAAATCTTTACTGTCTCTTGGTGTGGGAGGAACGGCCATGTTAAGGCGTAACATATCGCCACCATTTGGCAGAAAATTGTTGATAAATGGTTTGCCTTTTGCCAATGGGTTTCCTGCAGGTTTACCGGTAGCCAACTGGTATGGGGCTAAGTTAGGTACACCTGTATGAAAAATAGGCCATAAATCCACTGATCTTGGAGAGGCTTTGGCAGGTAATAACAATCCGCCAAAAGCAGCCTCTGCAAGTGCAGTACCGTTTAATGCTGCATTTCCTTTCAGGCCAAATAATCCATCCTGTCCGTTACCAAAACCAAATGAACCCAATGAATTTTTTTGTACCCGTAATGGCTTAAATGCCGGAACTGCGCCGCCAAATTGGGCATCATCCATATAAAGCGCCAACTCAGGATTGTAAAAATAATTACCGAACGTACTAATCGTAGGCAGGTCATCATAAGGGGTAAGTGCATTCCAAAGATCTTTGTAACCCACAGGTATAACTGCTTCGTTGGTTAATGGCATTCCCAACCTTGATACCTGAATCCATTTACCCTCATTTGAAACAAGGTCGTACTTTTTATCTTTGGTAACATCGGATGCTTTGATTTCATTCAATATCCTGATTTTTTGCCTGCTTGCACTGGCCCAAACACCAATAACATAATTTGGATCAAGAATATTAGTACACTTTTGTACTGTCTGATGACTTTTTTGCAGGGTTGAAATATCTATCTGCAAAGCAATGGTAGAAACATTTTTACACTTTAATGCATCAACAGATTTACCGGAAGCACGGGGTGCATCTCCTAAATCAAAAATACCACCAAGGTCAACAAAAAATGGATCGTCTACAGGGCCGCAAAACACTTTTTCGCCTGTTGAAGATGTGGTGATGGCTTTATCCATCAATGTATTATAATCGGGTGCTTTTAACCCAACCGGTGAACTTATAGAACGTGGGCCAATATTAGTTGGCGGCACAATTCCATTATTTACAACAGTTTGAAATGAATTGCCTCCATCCATACTTCTTTCCATCATGTAGGTAGTCTTTAGGTTTTCTTTACCTAACCTAATGTTGAAAAATGTTGTAGGATCTTCATTGGTTCTTTTAAAAGTAAAACGATAAACAATATCATCGCCCTTTGTAGCAATGTTATTGTCTACGTGTATTTCATAACGGATATTTTCGCCAAAATGGTAGTAGTTTGGTCCAGCATCCGGCAATTGGGCCGGTATGTAATTAGCGATAATAGTGATTTTGTTAGGGTCATCGGGACTTCTAAAAGCATATAAATCGGTATTGTCAGCCAATGGATCGTCGGCTATCATGGGAGCTTCCCTGTGAGATGATGCAAATACCGGTGCCGTAATCTGGATACACATTACCAGAAGCAGGAATGCAGCGGAAAATTTTTTTTTCATGATTAATTTTTTGTGATGATTAAAATTGTTTGAATAATTAAAAAATAAATGAAGTGCAAATCCATCAGGATATTAACAAGTAAAGGCAGAAATCGTAGGTACAATCGAAAAAAACTGTTTATTATAGGGCATCAAAAGAATTGGACAAATATATTTTAATAAAGCACGGATAATAGAACTACTAAGTAACTACAAATAGATACGAAAATAGTTTAAAGCTGGTTTTAACTATTTGTTAGTATTTTTTAGATTATATAACCAGCAGCTTCATAAAGTAGAGAATGAGTTAACCCCAAGAAGGTTAAACGTTAAAAATCTGGAAGGTAATTTTCTCTAAAGTTGTTAACATTTACCTTAAAAGATTTTTTATTGACTATTCCCTATTATGTATCAACTGAATTCTTTTTGTACAATCATTTTCATTAACAACATTTTTATTTAACCATTTGAAATAAAGAAGGTTGCTAAATTGCCATTATCACTGAATTTTAGTAAACCGCTATTAAAGCATTAATTTGTAAAAAAATAGAGCGATGGCAAATAATATAAAATGCCCCAATTGCGGACATGTGTTTGATGTAGAGAATGTATTAGCAGCAGATATTGAGCAAAAATACCAACAGCAATACAAGGATAAATTAAATCAGTCTTTAAGCAAAGTAGAGGAAGATAAAAAAAAATTAGAAGCAGACCTGCAGCAGTTTGAAGAAAAAAAGAAAAAAGAGAATGAGATTTTTGCCCAAAAACTACAACAGGAAAAACTAAAATTAGAAACTGAGATTCAGGAGCAATTAAGAAAAAGTATTTCGGCAGATTATGAAAATAAAGTGCGCATGTTACAGGATAGTAACAACAATAACGAAGAAAAATTAAAAGAAGCCAGGCAAAAAGAACTGGAGTTTTTACAAAAAGAGCAACAACTGAAAAATAAAGAAGCTGAACTGGAAATAACCCTGCAAAAAAAATTACAGGAAGAAAGGAATAGCCTTACCGAACAAATTCGTCACCAGGAAAATGAAAAAAATTCTTTAAAAGAAACATCTTACCAGTTAAAATTAAAAGAACTGGAATTGCAGTTAAATGAGCAAAAGAAACTGGCAGATGAAATGAAACGCAGGGCAGAACAAAGTTCTATGCAACGCCAGGGCGAAGTGCAGGAACTATTGCTGGAATCAATCTTAAAAGAAAATTTCCCTTTTGATCTTATTGAAGAAGTTGGCAAAGGTGTGGAAGGAGCCGATTGTATTCAGGTTGTACGCAACAGCAGTGGCACCACCTGTGGTAAAATAATTTATGAAAGCAAGCGCACCAAAACATGGAGCAATAGTTGGGTTGATAAATTAAAGGCCGATATGAGGAACCGTGGTGCAGATGTTGCCATCCTTGTAACGCAGGCTTTTCCAAAAGACATGGAGCGTTTTGGAGAAAAAGACGGCATCTGGATTTGCAATTTTACTGAGGTAAATAGTGTAGCTCACTTATTACGCAATGGTATCCTTAAAGTGTACGAAATACAAAGAAGCGAAGAAAACAAAGGCGATAAAATGCAGCTGTTGTACAACTATTTAACCGGCATTGAATTTAAAGGACAGGTAGAAGCCATCGTAGAAGGCTTTATGGCCATGAAACAAAGTATTATGAAAGAGCGGATACAGATGGAAAAAATGTGGAAGGAAAGAGAAAAGCAGCTGGAGAAAGTATTAATCAGTACAAGCGGTATGTATGGCTCTGTTAAAGGGATTGCCGGTGCTTCTGTTGTTAGTATTCCTTTGCTTGATGGCGGAGATGAGGATAATTTATTGGAGGATTAGAATTGAATAATATTGCTGTGTCAATGATATTGTAAGCACCCATAAAAAATGTATATTTACGATGCAATGTTAACTTATGCAACTAACAAAAATAAAAACAACAGCATCTAATTTCAGAACTGCTCTTTCTGCGGTAAAAAAATTGTCAGCAGAAGAAAAGCAGTTGCTACGGTTACAAGTATTTACTAATGATGTCCTTGCTGAAATGAAAGCGTTTGAAAATCAGTTAAAGAAAAAGAAAGCCTTTATAAAAAAGACGGATGAAGAAATTGTTAGTATAACTAACTCCATACGCAGAAAGAAATATGCCAACGCAAAAAAAATGCTGCATTGATAGCTGTGTTTGGGTAAAATATGCAGGACATTTTAAAACAGCCACATTGCTACGGTATATTGCTGCAAATAACTTATTGGTTTATGCTGATAATTATTTATTGAGTGAAATTCACGATGCATTAATTGAAGCATTTGATTTTACAGTAAGCGAAGCTGATAAGATCATTCAACTCATTTCTCCATTTATTATAATTGAAGCCCCCCGTAACATTTTTAGGCTATCAAAAGATGCAAAGGATAATTATTTGTATGACCTATGTATACAAAATAATTGTCGTTATCTTATAACAATTGACAATGATATTCTTACCGATACCAACGCTCCGTTTATAAGAAAAACAGATGCCTGGTTGAAGAAAAAGAAATAATTGAAAACTTTTTGTTTGTTTTAAAAATATTTCGATTTATATCCTTTGCAGAAACAAGACACGACTTGATCCTACACATTACTACGCTTCTATAAAAGTTCCTTCCTGCAATGCGGTACAGGTGTGCGACGCAACTATGCTAAATTAAAATACTTCTGCCCGGTACAAAATAAAACATCCCATTTTTGCAAAAGGGATGTAGAATATAACAATGCATTGAAATTATTAATTATTGCCTGCAGCAAACTCTCTGCGGATAATATTTAATGCACCGCCGGCAGCAAACCATTCAATCTGCTGATCATTGTAAGTGTGGTTTACAAGGATAGTTTCGATAGTGCCATCTGCATGGTTCAGTACCAAATGCAATGCCTTGCCTGGTGCAAAAGAAGTCAACCCTTCAATGTCGATGGTGTCATCTTCCAGGATTTTATCGTAATCTTCTTTGTTGGCAAAAGTTAATGCCAGCATACCCTGCTTTTTTAAATTGGTTTCGTGTATGCGGGCAAATGATTTTACCAATACGGCACGAACTCCCAAATGCCTTGGTTCCATAGCCGCATGTTCTCTTGAAGAACCTTCTCCGTAATTTTCATCACCTACTACAATAGTTCCAATGCCTTTAGCTTTATAAGCACGTTGTGTATTGGGTACTGTACCATATTCGCCGGTAAGTTGGTTTTTTACAGAATCGGTTTTTTCATTAAAGAAATTGATTGCACCAATCAACATGTTATTGCTGATGTTATCTAAATGACCACGGAATTTTAACCATGGTCCGGCCATACTAATATGATCGGTGGTACATTTTCCTTTTGCTTTTATCAATAGTTTTAAACCTTTCAGATCTACACCTTCCCAGGCTGTAAATGGTTCTAATAACTGTAAACGTTTACTTGTTGGTGATACAATAACTTCTACCTTACTACCATCTTCTGCAGGTTGCTGGTAACCGGGATCTTCTGCATCAAAACCTTTCAATGGTAATTCAAAACCTGATGGGGGATCTAATTTTACCTGCTCGCCTTTATCATTGGTTAGGTAATCTGTTAAAGGATTAAATGAAAGGTCGCCTGCAA
>JAYWAU010000164.1:0-5438 GCA_043782265.1 Ferruginibacter sp.
TAAAATTAATTAGGTCCAAAGGCATTGGTATTTTCTTTTGTACACAAAACCCCATGGATGTACCTGCAAGCGTTTTAGCACAATTAGGTTTAAAAGTACAACATGCTTTACGAGCCTTTACAGCTGCAGATAGAAAAGTGATTAAGCAAACTGCAGAGAACTATCCTGAAACAACTTTTTACAAAACAGAGGATCTGATAACTCAATTGGGAATTGGCGAAGCATTGGTTACGATGTTGAATGAAAAGGGAATTCCCACACCATTGGCTCACGTTATGTTATGTTCACCAAGAAGCAGGATGGATGTATTAACAGAGGCAGAAATTGACAGCATTGTGGGGAAATCTAAACTTGCCGCAAAATATAACCAGGTAATTGACAGTGAAAGTGCATATGAAATATTAACTGCGAAATTACAGGAGGCTGCAGAAAAAACACAACAGGAAACAGAAAATAAAAAACCGGCAAAAGAGGAAGAATCTACTTTTGAAAAGCTGGCGAATAATACTGTTGTAAAAAGCATGGCACGTACAGCAGGTAATACGATTGTTAGATCATTATTGGGGGCGCTTGGTATGGGAGGCCGAAGTAAAAAGAAAACTTCAGGCTGGTTTTAGTAAATCTATGGCTATTGTTGTCTACCGGTATATCCTGTCAATCGCTGCTTTGTATTTTTCCATAATAACCTTGCGCTTCAACTTAAGGGTAGGTGTAAGTTCACCGCTATCAATCGTCCACTCATCAGGTAATAACTCAAATCGTTTTACCTGTTCTACATGGTTAAAAAATTCATTAAAACTATTGATTAACTGTCGATACAATTCAAGTACTTTAGGATGGTGAATGGCATCTTCATTGGTAGTAAAAGGAATTTCTTTTTGCCGCATCCACTCTTTTAAATTAGGCATTGATGGTACAATTAATGCCCCCACAAATTTCTGTTCGGCACCAACTATCATCATCTGTTCTACAAATGGTGATTCTTTCATCTTATTTTCTATTGGTTGTGGAGCCACATACTTTCCACCACTTGTTTTAAACAGTTCTTTTTTACGATCGGTTATTTTTAAAAATTTGCCCTCTTCAAATACGCCGATATCACCTGTATGCAGCCAACCGTCAATAATGGTTTCAGCTGTTAAATCAGGCCGCTTGTAATACCCCATCATTACACTTGGCCCCTTTACACATATTTCTCCATCTGCTTCCAGCTTAACTTGCTGCCCTTGCAATACCGGCCCAACGGTACCAAATTTAGTACCGTCGTTATATTTACAATTTACACTTATTACCGGGCTGTTTTCTGTTGGGCCATAGCCTTCATAAATAGGAATTTTTGCTGCTGTAAAAATCCTTATTAACCTTACCTGGCAAGCGGCACCACCTGTAACAATAAAATCCACCTTATTTCCAAGACCTTCTCTCCATTTACTAAATATAAGCTTATTGGCCAGGGCCAGTTGCATGTTATACCAAATGCTGTTACTTTTTCGGTTATTGTACTCATTACCAAGTTCTACTGCCCAGTCAAATAATTTTCGTTTTATCCCGGTAAGTTCTGCACCTTTTGAGATTATTTTTTCATATACTTTTTCTAACAAGCGGGGAACAGTACAAAATAAATTAGGCTTTACTTCTTTTAGGTTTTCGGCTATCGTATCAAGGCTTTCGGCATAATAAATTGAAATGCCACTAGCGATATAGATATAAGAAACCATCCGCTCAAAAATATGATTGAGTGGTAAAAAGCTCAATGATCTTGCGGCAACATTATCCTCAAAAGGAAATGTCTTTTTTGAATTGATCACATTGCTTACTATGTTTTGATGACTCAGCATAACTCCCTTTGGGATGCCTGTTGTACCGGAAGTATAAATAATGGTGGCACAATGCAGTGGCGTTATACATTTCTTTATTTTCTCTAATGAAGCCATATCTTCAACCGATGGCAAAGCAAGTATTTTTTGCCAGTGATCAACATTGGCAAGTTCATCAAAACTATAAATATTTTGTAAAGTGGGTACCCTGTTTCGTATACTGCTAACTTTTGATAAAAGTTCTTCGCCACTTATAAAAGCAAGTTTTACCGTAGCATCATTAAAAATAAATTCAAGTTCGTTTATGTTTGTTGTTGGGTAAACAGGACAAAGTATTGCTCCAATTTGTTGGCAGGCAAGGTCCAGTATCAGCCATTCGGGTCTGTTTTTGCTAACCAATGCAATCTTGTCCTGGTTTTCTATCGTCATATCATGGCCGCCAATTCCAAGGCTTAATAAACCAATGCTTAGTTGGTCAACGAGGGTTTTTACATTGGCAGTACTGTATAACTTCCATTCCCCATTTTCTTTTCCTGCAAACATATCCTGCTTAGGAAAAGTATCTAACTGGTATTGCAAAAAATCAAATATTCTTGACTGTTCGTTCATATAAGCAATCGTTAACGATACATAAAACAACAAATATTCAGCTCTTATTTTTTAGCTTTTCGTACTCCTTCTCCACAAGGTCCTTTTTTGAACCTCCATAGGCATTCAGGTATTGAAAAAGCAGACCTATACCCCAACCAAGCATACTCCAAATTGGCCAGGGAGTTTCCCTATTGTATCCTCTGCTACCTGCAGTAAACCACCAGATAAGCCACAAAAAAGCATTTACCACAAAGTAGGCTGCAAGGCTGCGTTGAAAGTCTGCTCTTTTCTTTGCCTTTTGCCAAAGCTGTTCATCCCGTTGTTCGTCCATAACTTTAATTTAATAGTAAACTAAGTTAAATAAAATTAATCATCCTGTTTACTTGTACAGGTAATTAAAATGCAAGAAGCATTTGTTGTTGACCGATAAGTTTTTTTAATTTCAATACCTGTAATATTGAGCAGCGGGCAATTTAAAAATGCGGCCTTTTTGAAAACGGCTAAAATCGTTGTAATCTGTTGAATGGGTAACTGTCCAGTTTTGGTAAGAAGCAAGGTTTTGAACAGAACCAAAAATCCATTGGTTATAGGCATCAAAAATTCCGTCCTGTAATAATTGCTTTTGTAAATCAAATAAATGAAAAGGAAATTTAACTGCATTATCCTGAAACCAGTCTAAAATAAACCGGGTTCTTATCATAGTAATTGATTCAGCATTTATGCCTGATGCCGCAACACTACTTTGCTTATTCATTGTTTCAATAAAAGCAGTGGCGAATAGATTGTCTTTACTGTCTTTAGCAATTTCCGTATCAGTAAAGAGCTTTTTATAACTTTCTAATAAAATAGTTTTTATTTCAGGTGCTCTTGCATTCAGCGGTTCCATATTTACAAATATTTCTCCATACAATATGCTCCATACCTTATTGGTTATAGAATTATAATACTTGCACGCATTATAATAGTTTTTAGAATAATTAGGATCTACCTCTATTCCTTTTTCCCATTGTGTAATGGCAGAAATATCTTTTTGGTCAAATAACAATAGTCCCAATTCATTATAGAGAGCGCCGCTTTCCGGAAACCTTTTTATTCCTTTACGGTATAATTTATCACATTCTTTTGAAAGGTCTAATTGCTGGTAAATATTACCAGCAATCTGGTAACATTGGTCATCAGCATCTTCCCTGTCGAGCAACGGTTTAATTATTTCCAGCGCTTTGTTATTATCTCTTTGCAAATAATACCCCATAGCCAGATCTTTTGATATTTCAATATTTTGGGGTGCCAGCACGGTAGCCCTGTTTAACACGAGTACTGCATTGGCATAGTCTCCCTGTTGCATAAATGTGCGTGCAGTGGTCTGTAATTCGGCAGCAGATTGGCCAAAAACGTTTTGCAAACAAAAGAAAAAAATCGTTAATAAAAGGATCGGTTTTATTGATTTCATGCCTTAAAAATACAATGAAATAATTACAATTGTAACCTGGTAATATTCTCAATTGTCAGGATTAACAAATCATCATAAAAAGATATCAAAGGATTATACTTTTTAATTCGCCCACATAGCCAGCTACAGGCAATTATTGGCCATTGTATGAATCAGCCGAATCGTATATCAGATTTGTAAGCAAGCCATCCCTCAACTTTGGTTCAAACCAGGTGCTTTTGGGTGGCATTACATTGCCACTATCAGCAATGTCAAATAACTGTTGAATGGTTACCGGGTGCAAACTAATTGCGATGGCCATCTCTCCACTATTAACTCTTTTTTCCAGTTCACCAAGGCCACGTATACCACCAACAAAATCTATCCGCACATCTGTACGCTGGTCTTTTATATTCAGAACCGGATCTAAAAAATTATCCTGTAAAATAGTAACATCCAAAATACCAATGGGATCTGATGTGTAGGTGTTTTCTTTTGCAGTTAATTTATACCATTGGTTGTTGGCATATAAACCAAACTGATGTAATGATGCCGGAGAAAAAGCCTTATCAACTTTTTCTATAGTAAATTTCTCTGCTGCCTTCGCCAATAATTCATTTACATTTAAACCATTCAAATCTTTTATAACCCTGTTATAATCCATAATCAGCAATTGATTGGCTGGAAATAACGTTGTTAAAAAGATATCAGCGTCTTCAGTTGCCTTACTACCCAAGGCCGTACGCACTTTGGCTGCAGATGCTGCCCTGTGATGTCCATCAGCAATATAAGTAGCCGGTACCTGTGTTTCAAAAATAGAAGATATTTTCTCAATGGTTTTATCATCATTTATGATCCAGATGGTATGCTGTATCTGGTCATCAGCCAATAAATCATATACAGGATTTTTATCTGCTTTCCAGTCGTGGATGATTTTATCAATCTCATCCACATTTCTGTAGGCTAAAAAAACATTCCCTGTTTGTGCACCTGTTGTTTTAATGTGATTAATTCTGTCCTGTTCTTTTTCTGGTCGTGTAAACTCATGCTTTTTGATAAGATCTTTTTCATAGTCGTCAACACTACTACCGCAAACCAATCCCGTTTGATATTTGCCATTCATTATCAACTGGTAAATATAGTAGCAGGGCTTACTTTCTCTAAACAAAATATTACGACTTATAAATGCATCAAGGTTATCCTTTGCTTTATCATATACCTGTTTAGAATGACTGTCTGTATTATCCGGTAAATCAATTTCACTTTTAGTGATGTGCAAAAAACTAATAGGGTTACCCTGTGCTTCTATTTTTGCTTCTTTGCTGTTTAATACATCATAAGGGCGGCTGGCAACTTGTTTTGCATGTTGCGCCTGGGGCCTTAGGGCTTTGAAGGGCTTGATAGTGATCATATTCTACAATTATCTTTCGTAAGCTTTAGTAAAGTTTTTTATCCATTTGTTTGTGCAAATTCTTTCATTGCCTGCACCAATACCTCCACACTGCTGATGGGTAGTGCATTGTATAACGAAGCCCTGAAACCACCTACCAACCGGTGTCCTTTAATACCGACAATTTCTTTTTGTTTGGTAAAAGCCAAAA
>JAYWAU010000165.1:0-5421 GCA_043782265.1 Ferruginibacter sp.
GAAGCCTTCGCCAACCTCTATGGTAAAGTTCCTCAAATAAAAAGCTTTGAATGGGGCATCAATAACAGTCCTGAAAAATTTAATGAAGGGTTTACCCATTGTTTTGTGTTAACATTTTCAGCAGAAAAAGATTTGGCTGATTACCAGCTTAACCCAGCTCACATTGAATTTCAAAAGATATTAAAGCCACATATGGAAAAGGTTTTTGTTGTTGATTATTGGGTAAAATAATGCCTTTAACCGCCTTGTTTTTTGCAGCTTTAAAGAAAGTAAGTGCATAAAAAACAGCTACATTCAAAATGAATACCCTCATCATAATTAATCAGTTTTTTTTGGAATACTGTTGATATTAAACAATGGAGAGAAGAATTATTTTTTAACGGCTGATTTTGTTTACCAATGTGTTCAAAAAATAAATAAAATTTTTAATACCGCCATCTTCGTTGGTGTTGCTGCATAGCCAAACTTTTCTTCAATAAATTTTTTATAACTGTTTTCATCTTATAATTGTTAAATTTACTTTTAACGATTAAACCAACATATTTTAAGATGAAGTCGATTTTACTGCTTGTTATTCTACTATTTAATATTTGTTATGCGCAACAATTAAATGATTGGGAAAACCCTGCGCTGGTTCAACAAAATAAAGAAAAACCGCATGCTACCGGTATGATTTTTACCAATGCTGCAGATGTAAAGAGTGATGATTACAGCCGTTCTCCATTTTTTAAAACACTCAACGGCACCTGGAAATTTAGTTACACTGCTCAGTATGCCAACAGGCCGATGAATTTTTTCGAGGCTAACCTTGATGATTCAAAATGGAACGATATACCTGTTCCCTCTAACTGGGAATGGAAAGGATTTGGCATTCCGATTTATACAAATATCATTTACCCTTTCCCCAAAAATCCGCCGTTTATTGGAGATAATAACCCGGTAGGTACATATCGCAAACAATTTACTGTACCCGAAACATGGGATGGAAAAGATATCCTGCTTCATTTTGGCTCTATCACCGGTTGTGCATTTGTATATGTAAATGGCCAAAAAGTTGGGATGACCAAAAACTCCAAATCACCAGCAGAGTTTAACATCAGCCCTTATCTTGTTAAAGGAAATAATGTGTTGGCTGTGCAGGTATTTCGCTGGCACGATGGCAGTTATTTGGAAGACCAGGATTTTTGGCGTGTAAGCGGTATAGAAAGAGATGTGTTTTTGTATGCTCTGCCTACATTATCCGTGTGGGATTTCTTTCTTAAAGGCGACCTTGATGCAAGCTATACCAATGGCTTATTTAGCGCAGCAATTGACCTGAGACAATTTACAGGCAATACCATTAAAGCGGGTGCCGTATTGGTAGAAGTGCAAGATAAAAATGGCAAAGCTGTTTTTAGCAGGCAACAAAAATTTACTATAGGTGCCGATTCAATTCAAACAGTTTCTTTTAGCGGTACCGTAAAAAATCCATTGAAATGGAGTGCAGAGTTTCCTACTCTTTATGATTGTATAATAACCAGTAAAGATGCCACAGGAAATGTATTGGGAGTAACAGGCGCTAAAATTGGTTTCCGAAAAGTGGAAATTAAAAATGCGCAACTGTTTATTAACGGAGTTGCAACTTATGTGCATGGAGTTAACCGCCACGAGCATGATGAAATTGAAGGCCATGTACCAACCAGCGAATTAATGGTGAAAGATATTCAACTGATGAAGCAAAACAATATCAATGCGGTTCGTACCAGTCACTATCCAAATGATCCGCTGTGGTATAAATTATGTGATGAATATGGATTGTACCTGGTTGATGAAGCCAATATTGAAACACATGGAATGGGTGCAGCATTACAGGGTTGGATTGATGTTGCCAAACATCCGGCGCATTTACCCGTTTGGGCACCTTCCTTTCTTAACCGCATTTATAATTTAGTAGAGCGTGATAAAAATCATCCTTCAGTAATTTTATGGTCATTGGGAAATGAGAATGCCAATGGCCCGGTTTTTAAAGATGCCTACAAATGGATAAAGCAAAGAGATAGCAGCCGCTATGTGCAATTTGAATCGGCAGGAGAAGAAGAAAATACAGATATTGTTTGCCCGATGTATCCCGGAATGAATTACATGAAAGCGTATGCCGCATCTGACAAAAAACGTCCTTTTATTATGTGTGAATATTCACATGCCATGGGCAACAGCAATGGTAATTTTCAAGAGTACTGGGATGTTATTATGAGTAATAAAAAAATGCAGGGCGGTTTTATTTGGGATTGGGTTGACCAGGGAATGAAAAGAACCACCCCTGATGGAAGGACCTGGTGGGCATACGGCGGAGACCTTGGCGGTTATGCATTACAGAATGATGAAAACTTTTGTACCAATGGATTGGTAGCTTCTGACAGAAGCATTCACCCTGGTTTGAATGAAGTAAAAAAAGTATACCAGAATATTTTGTTTAAAGCAAAAGATGCTGCCAAAGGATCTGTAACAGTTATCAATTTGTTTGATTTTACCAACCTGAGACAATACAGTTTTAAATGGCAGTTAATGCGCAATGGAGAATTGGTAAAGGAAGACACTTTTTCAGTAAATCTTGCACCACATCAGCAAAAAGATATTGCATTAAATATTCCGCAATTTAAATCTGCAGAAGGAACAGAATATTATTTAAACGTTTTTGCTTTTATAAAAACGGCCACCCCATTATTACCTGTAGGGCTTGAGATTGCAAGAGAACAATTTAAAACAGCCGGAGATTATTTTGCAACTTCATCTAACAAAGAAAACAATTTAAAAATTTCAAAAACGGGTGACAATATCAGTTTTACATCAGACAAAATAAGTGGAATGTTTAGTCTTAACCAGGGCCGCATAACTAAGTATACCATTAACAATGATGCATTGAATATTTATCAATATCCCGAACCTTATTTTTGGCGTGCCCCCACCGACAATGATTTCGGTAATAATATGCCTGACGCATTAGGTATTTGGCGCAATGCACACAGTAATCTGCAAAAGAAAAATGTTACGGTTGGTGAACAGACTGCTGCCGGTTTACCTATAAAAGTTGACTATGATTTAATTGGCATCAATGTTCCTTACACGATAGAGTACTTAATTCAAAATGATGGGTCTATTAAGATAACAGCTTCAATTGATATGGCTGGACGGAACCTGCCAGAACTTCCCCGCTTTGGCATGCGCATGCAATTGCCTGAAGCATTTAGTAACCTTAGTTATTATGGCCGTGGCCCATGGGAAAATTATACAGACAGAAATACGTCCTCATTTGTGGGTTTCTATAAAGATGAAGTTAAAAACCAGGCCACAATTAATTATATACGTCCGCAGGAAAGTGGCTATAAAACAGATGTGCGTTGGTTAACACTTACAAACAAAGACGGTAAGGGTTTGCAGGTGGAAGGGATGCAGCCAATTTGTTTTAGTGCAACCAATAACAAGGCAGAAGACCTTGATCCGGGAAACAGTAAAAAGCAACAGCACTGGATAGATATTAAACCAAGAAAAGAAGTGTACCTGAATATTGATCTTAGACAAAGAGGTGTAGGGGGTGACAATAGTTGGGGCGCATTGCCACATGATCAGTACCGTATGCTGGATAAAAAATATACTTACAGTTATGTTATCAGGTTGATGGATAAATAACAATCAATATTTCCTGTTCTTGGCTAAATGACATTTAAATCTGCCTTTCAAAAATTAGTATTTGAAAGGCAGATCTTTTTATTCGTGTACAGCCAATACTGGTACATTGCTATGATAAATTAGTTTTTTTGTATGCTGTGTTTTAAACAGTCTTTCAAAAAAATTGTGGTAGCGGGGCGCAATAATGATGAGATCTATGTTTTTATCCTTTACAAAAACATCTACCGATTCATGAAAATCATAGAGCCTCATGAAATAGAATTCAGGATTGAATTCAGAAAGCAATTCTTCCATTTTATCTCTCTCTTTTTTAAAATCTTCTGTTACTGATATGTAATGTTCACTATTGATATTTAATACATGAAGCGAAGGTTTAAAAAGATGTAATACTCTTTTTAAAGTTAGTAATGTAGGGGTATCTTCTACAGATCTAAGTTCTGACGTAATTAAAGCATTTGATATGCCTTTGTAGACAGCATCTTCAGGAACAATTAATACCGGGCACACTTCTTTTTCACTTAATTTCAGGGTATTACTTCCAGAAAAACGTTGTTCTGTTTTTGTTTTACCGGTAAGGCCCATCACAATCATAAAAGCGCCTTTTACATGCGCAAAAGCAGCAATACTATCAATAAAATTATTCCCTGATTCCAGTTCTGTTTCAATTGTATTTACATAGCTGCTTAACTCTGTCTTAAGGCTTTCTAAATAATTTTTAGCAGTTTCAGTATCTTCTCCATCCTGATAAAAGTGATACAGTATTATTGATATATCAGCCTTGCCTTTATACATATTGGCGGCATAGTGAGCAGCATTTAAAGAAGTCTGCGAAAAATCCAGGGGAACGATTACATTTAGCATTAATAAAAAATTTTCTACAAAGTAGATAAAAAACCAAATATTTCAATATTTATTTATAATGCGCAGTAAATGCAGCACCCAGTTTTTTGTTTTACTATTTCCCGTGTATTTACTATTAAAAGAATTATTCTTTTGGAAATGCAGGGTCAGCCTTTACTTCATTAATTTGTTGCATATGCCTGTTACTGTGTGCTCCAATAAACAGACGGCAAAAAGCAATAATTTTTTGATATCGAAAAGTTTAGCTGTTTAAAAAAATGAAAAATGTAAAGACAAATTGAAAATAAAAAAAATATTAATGATATCAAATGTTTTTTAATTGTAATTTTTTATAATCTTTGCACTCTTCAATTTTACGAATATGAAATTCTTTTAAGGATACTGTTTAAAACAGCTTCCACTTTTAATCAAATGTATTTAGAGATACCCCCTCAGGGAATCCCTTATTTTATTTATTTAGATTTTAAAAAGAATTTCATGTCAACCAATCAAATTTCAATCAATCGTTTATCATCAGTTTTCGCATTAATCCGCCAGTCATTAAATGGTGAGTTGCAGGATTATACCACCGGCAGTATCCGTAAAGCAGTTATTTTATTGGCCATCCCCATGATGCTTGAAATGTGCATGGAGAGTGTATTTGCCGTGGTGGATATTTATTTTGTTAGCCACCTGGGTAAGCACGCTACATCAACTGTAGGACTTACTGAATCCGTTATCACGATCGTCTATTCACTTGCCATCGGTATTAGTATGGCAGCAACGGCTATGGTAGCCAGGCGGGTTGGTGAAAAAAATGCAGAAGCTGCATCCAGGGCTGGTATGCAGTCCATATTTATTTCCCTTGCCATTACCATCGCCGTAAGCATTCCGGGTTTTATTTATGCAGAACAA
>JAYWAU010000166.1:0-5399 GCA_043782265.1 Ferruginibacter sp.
AGGTTATTGATAACAGTAGAAAAATATCCTGAGCTAAAAGGAGCAGCGGCTTTTAAGGGTTTACAAACACAATTGGAAGGAACGGAAAGAAGAATAAAAGTAGCCCGTAAAGATTTTAATGTTGCTATTGCAGATTATAACAGTTCAGTTAGAAGTTTTCCAACAAAAGTAGTGGCTGGTCTTTTTGGATTTAAACCAAGGGAAGGATTTGAATCTGATGCCGGAGCTGATAAAAACGTAGAAATAAAATTTTAATCGTGGGTATATTTTCTTTTTTACATAAGCCAAAAGATTTTTTTTCTGCCAAAGATAAAGAGCAGATTGTGCAGGCTATCCGAAATGCAGAAAGAGAAACCAGTGGAGAAATAAGAGTGTATGTAGAGAGTAGAAACCCTTTGATGAATGTAATGGAAAGAGCAGCTGAAATTTTCTTTAATTTAAAAATGGAACAAACAGATGATCGTAATGCTGTGCTTTTATACATTGCAATGAAAGATAAAGAACTGGCTTTGTTCGGTGATGAGGGTATTTATAAAAGAGTAGGTGCAGATTACTGGAACAGTGAAGTGAAAAGTATGATTTCGCAATTCAGTAAAGAAAATATCAGTAATGGAATTGAGCAGTGTATTCAGCACATTGGCCAAACTTTAAAGGAGAAATTCCCTTATGACGCAACTGCAGATAGAAATGAATTGCCTGATGATATTGTATTTGGCAAATAAAAGAACCATCACTTTATTTAGTAGCAGCATACTTTAAGAAATAATACAAACTTTCTTGCAGAAGAATAGGAACATGAAAAAATTCACCTCCATATTATTATTTGTTTTTGCTTCTTTTCTTGTTTTAGCACAACAAGGACAAAATTTTTCTATTGATAAGGTGATCAGTACACCACCAAATCCACCAAAGCTGGTTAATGATTATGCCAACATTTTAACTCCCGATCAAAAACAGGCACTCGAGCAAAAACTCTATCAGTTTGATGATACTACTTCTAACCAGGTAACAGTGGTTATTGTACCACGTTTGGATGGCAAAGATATCGCCGATGTTGCAATAGAACTTGGACGGTCATGGGGTGTTGGTAACAAGAAGAGTAACAACGGTGTTGTATTATTGATTTCTGTTGAAGACAGAAAATTAAATATTTCACCCGGTTATGGCCTTGAAAAATCATTGCCAGATTTAACCTGTCAGCAAATTATAGAAAATATAATTGTTCCCGATTTTAAAGGCAATGACTATTACGCAGGTATCGACCAAGGGACAGATGCTATTATACAGGCTACAAAAGGAGAGTTTAAAGCTCCGGAAAATTATAACAGAAAAGGTAAATCATCTGGTCTTGGCAGGATAATTTTCATAATAATTATTATAATAGTGTTTTTAGCCGTCAGCTCAGGTGGTCGAGGAGGAGGAGGTTCTTTCATGAGTCGTCGTGGTGCTATGCCATTTATAATAGGTAATCTTCTCGGCGGTGGAGGTGGTAGTGGAGGCGGAGGATTTGGAGGCGGTGGCGGGTCTTCAGGAGGTGGTGGATTCGGCGGATTTGGCGGTGGTAGTTTTGGCGGTGGCGGATCAAGCGGCAGCTGGTAATCAATCAAATATTAAAATAAAAAAACCAACTTGAATAGTTGGTTTTTTTATTTTAATATTAATGTAAATTATTGAAAGTTAATTTTTAGGTATTCTTCAATTTCACTCCCTTTTGCTTTACTTAAAGCATCGAAGCTTTTTTTATAAGCGGGGTCAGTAAAATTTTTATATTGTGCAGGAATATTTTTTCTTACGCTTAGCACTTCGTCAATTCCCTTTTTTATTTTTTTAATATCGCTCAAATTTTCAAAGTAATTAATTAACCCAATGCTCATTCCTATTTTTTCCTGGCTAAATGCAGTTTCTTTAAACAGAGTGGTAATAGTTTCAAAATCTGATTCCTTGCCTTCTGAAATTAAACCAGTCATTATTACTTCAGCCAATACACCTTTTGCATCTGCCGCATATTTTTTAGATAACTCATAAGCTTTGGAAGGCTCTAATCCTATCAACCCTCCCAATGCTGCACCAGCTACACTGTAAGAAGAATCATTTATATTTTTTTCGAATAATGATTTATATTTTTCATCCTGAAGAGCTGCTAAAAAGCTAATGGCATCTGATTGCGTTTTTTTACTTTTATCGTTATTGGCAATTGATTCTATAGTTTTAATGATATCAGCATCTTTGGAAAATTTAGTATCATAAATACTTAAAACTGTCTGACTTCGTAATCCGGAAAATTTATCAGTTAAACCCAGTGTAACCTCTTTCATTTGCTTAAGGGTAAAATAATCTAACGCTTCCTTTCTATCCAAATAATTAGAAGCAAACTTATATTGGTGAATAAAATTTGCTGCTGTCTTGTTGTCTGTTTTTTCGCAAAGTAAAATTTTATCAGCGTCAACATTTATTAAATCGGGACGCTTTGAATAATTAAAAGTAAAAGTATCAATCTTATTTTCAATCCATACTCTTTCCCTGATCTTACTGGCTCCGGAATAAATATCTACAGCAATGGGTAAACGAAATAGTTTATCAGTTTTTTGTGTTTGTTCAATAATTACCTGCACCTTACCACTTGCATCATTATATGCATAATCGATTTTTAATTTCGGATGGCCGCTACCGTAATACCATTGGTTCCAAAACCAGTTTAAATCCTCGCCGGTAACCTCTTCAAAGGCCAATCGTAATTGTGTGGCTTCTCCAGGTTTAAATTTATTGGCAGTTAGATAATTGTTTAGCGATTTAAAGAAAGCATCATCGCCTACATAATTGCGTAGCATGTGTAGTATGCGACCGCCTTTGTTATAACTAACCGCATCAAACATGTCTTCTTTATCTGCATACCTAAAACGAACAAGATCTTTTTTATCACTACCACTTTGCAGGTATCCCTGCATATCTTCAAGATTATGTTGCTCTGCAAAATCTTTTCCATATTTATATTCATCCCACAAGTATTCGCTATAATTGGCAAAGCTTTCATTTACAGTTAGGTTACTCCAGCTTTCTGCAGTAACCAAATCTCCAAACCAGTGGTGAAAAAGTTCATGTGCAATGGTTTCTTCCCAGCTGTTTACATCTGTTAACTGTCTTGCATTTTGATAAGCACTCTCCTGGTGTAGTGTTGCAGTTGTATTTTCCATTGCTCCACTTACGTAATCTCTTCCAACAATCTGCGAATACTTTGGCCATTGGTATGGAACACCTAATATTTTCTCATAAAAACCAATCATTTCTGGGGTATTACCAAATATTTTACGGGCAACGGATTCGTACTTTTTTTCTACATAATAATTTACTTCCATTGCTTTGTATTTATCCTTTACAATGGCAAAATCTCCAACTCCCATGAAGAATAAGTAAGGTGCATTTGGCAGATTCATTTTCCAGTAATCTGTTCTGGTGCCATCTGCATTTTTTTGTTGACTTATTAAAAGGCCATTGCTCAAGGTTACATATTTTGAAGGTACCGTCATATAAATCTCTTCAGTGCTTTTTTGGTTTGGCTTATCAATTGTCGGCATCCACACACTATTAGCTTCTGATTCTCCTTGTGTCCAGATTTGTGTGGGCTTGTCTTTTTCTTCTCCAGTAGGATTAATAAAGTAAAGGCCTTTTGCATCTGTAATAGCCGCACTACCTGCTACTTTTAAGTCATTTGGCCGGGCGGTATAATTTATAAAGACAGTGTAGCTTTCTCCCCCCTTATACATTTTATCAAGAGTAATAGATAATTGTGTACTATCATATTTATACTTCAGAGAAATTTTAGAAGCACCTTTAACGATGGCAACTTGTTTAATATCCATTCCTTTTGCATCGAGGGTTAAAGTGTCGGTAGAATAAAAATGCGGTTTAAGGGTAACCCATACTTTTCCATACATCCATGCTTTATTGAAGTCAAACTTTACTTCAAGTTTTGTATGAATTAGCTCATTCGTCTTGGGGTAACTGGCCCGGTATATTTTTTCACGAGAATCGGTATTGATTGATCCTTTAGTAGTCTGAGCTTTCACAATAAATATTCCACCAATCAAAGCAATAAAAATGAACATTTTCTTCATATAAATAATTTAGTTGGCTGTAAAAATAACCTTAGTGTTGTTAACCCAAAACGAATTTTTTAATAATTGGTAAAACGATGACTATAATAAGTAGTTTTGTAACCAAAGTATCATAAAGCATGAAGCATCAATTATTCGGCCTGTTTTTTATATTTCTGTGTGTTTCAATTAGTGTAAAAGCTCAGCAAAATCATTTCATTTACATACAGACAGATAATAAGCAACCCTTTTATGTAAGGCAAGATAAAAATGTTTACAGTTCAACAGCTTCGGGCTACCTGGTACTTTCAAAATTAAAAACAGGCTCCTATGATCTAGTTTTTGGTTTCCCAAAAAATGAATGGCCCGAGCAAAATATCCATTGCTCTTTAGAAGATAAGGATCTCGGCTATCTATTAAAAAATTTTGGTGAAAGGGGATGGGGATTATTTAATCTTCAATCACTAAGCGTACTGATGGCAAATGAAAATAGTAAAAAAAATGATGTTGCTAAAGAAGTAAGAACAGATGCATTTTCCAATATGCTATCTACGGTGGTGAATGATCCTACAATAAAAGAAAATGAACCAGTAAAACAGGAAGTAAAAAAGACAATTATAGAAGATGTTAAACCTAGTGTTGCTTTAAATTCCGAATCCCAAAAAGAACCATTAAAAAGGGAGGAGCCTAAAAATGAGTCAATAAAAGCAACAGAACCCCAAAAAGAACAGTTAAAAAAAGTTACTAAACAAGAGCCTAAGATTGAATCTGTTAAAATAACTGAACCTGATAAAATCAATATTGTAGTGAATTCCGAATACAAGAAGGAAGAAATAAAAAAATCACTTAAAGATGAGCCGAAGATTGATTCTGTAAAGTCATCCGAACCTGTTACTTTGAAAAGCAACGCAAACACGAAAAAGGATTATGTAGAAGATAAAGTAAATATAACAAAAAAGCTATCCAATAAAACTACAGAAGGATTGGAAATTGTTTATGTGGATATGACTAATGGAACTGAAGATACAGTGAGAATTCTAATTCCGGTTGAAAAAGAAATACTTGAAAATTCCTCGGAAAAGATTGTTGTAAATAATAAGCCTAAAGAAGGGATAAAGGTAAAGGAAGCTAATCCTGTAATTGTTGCCAAGGATGAAAAAAAGAAAGAAAGAAAATTCCTGGAAATTGAACTTCCTAATCCAAATGGGAGGGTAAATGAAGTTAAGGGAGATAGTGTGCGTCATCAAAGTATACCACAGTCACAGATGATTAATTCAGACTGTAAGAATTTTGCAACAAACGAAGACT
>JAYWAU010000167.1:0-14802 GCA_043782265.1 Ferruginibacter sp.
GAAGTGGTTTTTGAAAATGATGATGTGTTCGGGGATGGCGTAAATATCGCTTCACGCATTCAGGCCATTGCAAATCCCGGGTGCATTTATATTTCTGAATCGGTGCATCATAATATTTCCAATAAAAAAGATATTCTCACAAAATTTGTAAAAGAAGAAATATTAAAAAATGTAAAAGAAGCGGTTCGGATTTATGAAGTAATTACTTTGTTAACCACACATACTTATTCAGAAATAATAGAGCCGTTAAAAAAGGTACCACAAAAAAGTATTGCAGTGTTACCTTTTGCAAATATGAGCAGTGACCCTGAACAGGAATTGTTCAGTGATGGCATCAGTGAAGAAATCATCAATATGTTGGCCCAGGTACCGGGATTAAAAGTTGCCGGACGCACATCTGCCTTTAGTTTCAAAGGAAAAAATCAGGACCTTAGGTTCATTGGCGAACAACTGAATGTGAATCATATTCTCGAAGGGAGTGTACGTAAATCAGGTAATAAATTACGTATCACTGCACAGCTTATAAAGATGGCTGATGGATATCATATTTGGTCTGAAAAATATGATTGTGAACTGGAGGATATTTTTGATATCCAGGATAAAATTTCACTGGCAATACTGAATGCGATAAAAATAAAATTATTTGGAGCAGAAAAGGAAGCTGTGTTAAAAAGATATACAAATAACGCTGAAGCCTACCAGCTATATCTACAGGGGCGCTTTCATTATAACCGCTGGGCAGGTGCTGCCGGATATAACAAAGCGATCGAATATTATAATGAAGCCCTTTTAATTGAACCTGATTATGTATTGGCTTACTCCGGACTTGCATCTTGTTATCTAAACTTATGGTTCTTTAGCCATCTGCCGCCTGATCAAAGCCTTCCAAAAATGAAAGAAGCAACGATCCTGTCGCTTCAACTCGATGATGAGATTGCAGAAAGTCATTTATCGGTAGCGAGAATGAAATTTTGGTATGAGTGGGATTTTGAGGGAGCAGATCGTGAATTTAACCGTGCTATTGAATTAAATCCGAACCATGCGGAGGCGCATGAACAGTACAGTATGTTTTTGGGTATTACCCAACGGAAAAATGAAGCATTGGTACAGGCACGAAAGGCTCTTGAATTAGATCCCCTTTCACTCATGAATAACTGGGGAGCCGGCTGGACATATTGGATGATTGGGGATTGTACAAACATGCAGGAACAAGGTAAAAAGCTAGTTGAACTGGAACCACATTTTTATGGAGGGCACCTGATTCTTGGAACAGAACACTGGACGATGGGAAGATATGAAGAAGCACTTGCAGAATTAAACCTGGCTGTCGAGTTAAATAATGGCTCATTTACATTGTCGTGGCTGGGGTGTCTGTTAGGAATTATTGGTGAACAAGGAAAGGCAAAAGAAGTATTAAAAAAAATGCTGGATAAGAGCTTGAAAGAAACTGTTGGAAATTATGACATGGCAATTGTTTACGCAGGATTAAATGAAAAGGAGCTTACTTTTAAATGGCTCGAAAAGGGAATCGAACAACATGATGGTATGATGGTTTTTCTTAAACACTGGGCCCTGCTTGTTCCATGGTTCAATGCAAATCCCGACATGGATGAGTTAGAATTTTGAACAATCAATAACTTTTCAAAAAAAATAAAGATTTATATTAGATAGAGAAATATTGCTTTGTAAGATTGCAGTCAATTTAATAATAATTATTTTTTTATAACCCTTAAACTGTAACGTCATGAACAATTATAACCTTGAACACATCTTTACATTTGGTGCAACACTCGAAAATCCACCCGAAGTTATCGGGCCTGTTCCCGAAGGGATTCGGGTAAACTTTTACTGCCTTGGTGGTGAGATCTCCGGGCCAAGACTACAGGGAAAATGCAGGGCTGTGGGCGGCGACTGGCTCACGCTTCGTACAGACGGTATTGGTATTCTTGATGTAAGAACAACGCTTGAAAGCCATGATGGCGCACTGATTTCCATCACTTATTACGGGGTTGCGGATTTGGGAAAAGACGGCTATCAAAATTTTTTGGAGGGAAAGCTTCCTCCCCGCCTTACACTTCACATTGTACCACGTTGCCAAACAGCGCATCCTGATTACCTCTGGCTTAACCGCATACAATGCCTGGGAATCGGGGAAATAGATATGGCGACTTCGTATGTTAATTATGATGTGTACGCAGTTCGCTAAAGAACTAAATATATTTCGACTACATTTAATCCTATATGGATGTAGCATCAGTATATGCAATCCTTAACCATTCTAAATTTCGACAAAAAAGGATAAGACACAACCTGCATTGAAATACTTTTACTTCACAAACTGGTACAAATAAGGAGCCTTATGGGCTTTTCCTGAAAATTGTTTTTCATTACGAATCAATAACCCCGAAGCCAGCATCCTGCGCTGAAAATTGGTACGATGCACTTTTTCATCCAGTATGGCTTCATACACCTGTTGCAATTGTTTCATAGTAAATTGAAGCGGTAATAAGTTGGTGCCCAAAAGTTTTTCGTCCAGGTTTTTTCGCAACGTCTCCAGCGCTTTTTGCACAATTAAATTATGATCCAGCATTAGTTTGGGTACTGCATCAAGGTCGTACCATTCGCAGGAATCTGACAAGGCATCCGGTTGTAGTTTTACCTTATTATAATTAATCAATGCATAATACGCAACAGAGATAAACCGATCCAGTAACCAGTGTTTATCATCAGCAGCAAGGCCGTTTGCTTTAATAATTTTGCGAAGCACTTCCGGCTTGTGCCGCTTTACATCTCCAAATACATAACACTGCTCCAGGTAAATATTTGATAAACCTGTACGTTCTTTTAAGCCACGCCGTACAGCATCATTCAGGTTTTCTTTAAGCCCCACAAAACCACCAGGTAAGGCAAACAGTTCGGTGTTATGGTATTCCATTACCAGTATCTTCAATTTTTCGCCACTAAACCCAAATACTACAGAATCAAATGCAACATGCGTAAGGTAACTTTCACCCTTCTTATTTTCAGCCGGATTATCTTTTTGTTTTGCCATGTGTAGGAAGTAGAAATATAAAAAAAGTTGAAAGTCAATTAATTTTTTTATTATTGTATCAAATTGAGACAATAAAATTAAAACTTTTTTTTATTATGAAACGAATTGTATTATTACTGCTGTTTATTTGCCAAATTGCTACCATTGCTAACGCACAACCCGATTTTGGTTTTCCTGTGCAAACCACCATTGCCAATGGAATTATTGAAGGAAACTATAACAACAAAGATGGGCTGCAGGTTTACCTCGGCATACCTTTTGCCAAGCCGCCGGTTGGTGCATTGCGATGGAAGGCTCCACAAGCACCTGACAATTGGAAGGGTGTAAAGACAACAAAAAAATTTGGACCAAGACCCATACAAGGTATTGTGTTCGGCGATATGAATGCCCGATCCAATGGCTTGAGCGAAGATTGCCTTTATTTAAATGTATGGACACCTGTACGCTACAATAAAAAAAATCTCCCTGTGCTGGTTTATTTTTATGGTGGAGGTTTTGTTGCAGGAGATGGATCTGAGCCACGATATGATGGGGCCAGCATGGCACAGAAAGGAATTGTGGTAGTAACGGTAAATTATCGTTTAGGTATTTTTGGATTTTTTGCACATCCGGAACTAAGTGCCGAAACGCCGTATAAAGGTTCTGGTAATTTTGGATTACTCGATCAGTATGCTTCTCTTAAATGGGTGCAACAGAATATTGCAGCCTTTGGCGGCGATCCAAAACGGGTAACTATTGCCGGTGAATCTGCCGGTTCTATATCCGTTAGTGCGCAGATGGCTTCGCCTTTATCAAAGAACCTTATTGCCGGTGCCATTGGCGAAAGTGGAGCAAGCATTAACCCTACCCTTTCCCCTGTACCTATGGCAGATGCAGAAAAACAGGGAATGGAGTTTGCTTCAAAAGCTGGCGTAACATCTATTGCAGCCATGCGTGCCATGAGCACAGCAGCATTGTTTGAAAAGTACCAGGACTCTAAGCGTTTTGGTTTTCCTATTACTATTGACGGATATTTTCTTCCTAAAACGGTTACTGCTATTTTTAATGCAAAAGAACAGGCCATGGTTCCTTTGCTGTTAGGATGGAATTCGGCAGAGATTCCGGGAGCAGCATTTATGCAGGGACAACCTTTTAAAGAAGAAAATTATATTGCCAGAGTAAAAGCAGAATATCCACAGGATTGGGAAGAAATGTTAAAGCTCTATCCCTATAGTTCGGATAAAGAAATTGAATTATCTGCCACCGCATTGGCAGCAGATCGCTTCATTGCTTACAGCACCTGGAAATGGTTTGACCTGCATCGCAAAAACAGTGCTAAGCCTGTTTACCGATACCTTTATTCAAAGTTAATGCCTCCCCTGATTGATTCATCGCTTACCGCAGGATTAGCTGGGGGCACCAATAAAAATACACAACCTGCTTTTAAAATGCCGGAGCCTGTTGGAGCGCCACATGCCTGCGAAATAGAATATTGTATGGGCAATTTATCGCTTAATAAAGATCATGCATGGACAGAAGATGATTACAAAGTATCAGCAACCATGCAAAACTATTTTGCCAATTTTATCATCAGCGGAAATCCTAATGGAAAAGATTTAGCTAACTGGCCAGCTGCAGAAGCAAATGCAACTGAACCTGATATAATGATCATCAACACAGTATCAGGAGCTATAAAAGCAACAAATGATGCCCGGTATTTGAAATTGGATAAATTGTACAAGAACAATTAATAGGCTATTTAATTTTGCAAATAAAGCCATAAAGAAAAATCAATACAACTTTTCTTTATGGCTTTATTGATTATACCGCTTTCGCATAATATAATTGATGAGGGCATTTAAAATTGTTGCAAAAGGTTGCCAACCATTTGCAGGATTTTCCTATTGAGCAGTAGGTTTCGAAAGGTTGGCAACCATGAAGTTTGCGGCAATTTTAAATGCGCCTTAATTGATTTACTCTTTTATGAAATTTTTAATTATATTTAAAATCTGTTAATATACAACCAGCAGGCACACTGTTTACCCTCTCCTTATGAAACCCAAGGTTCCAGGCACCCCGGGTGAAAATTTTTATTATTTCTAAAATCATTCTGCTATGTCAAAAGGCAAACACTGCTTTATTTTGTGTAAAATAATTGTTTCTGCACTGCTTTATAGTTGTATGCCTGTATTGTTACCGGCGCAGCAAATAAAGTCAAATGCCGCATCAGAAAAGGGCCTCCCCTTTATCACCAACTACCGCTACCAAGATTATAATGGAGATGGAGTAAACTGGTGGACCGCAGAAGATGAAAAAGGCGTTATGTATTTTGCAAATAACAAAGGCGTACTAGTGTATGATGGCACACAGTGGGAACTGATAAAAACAACAGGCAGCGGCGAAACCAGAAGCCTGGTAAAAGGCAAAGATGGAAAAATTTACGTCGGAACGAATAGTGATCTGGGGTTTATAGCAGCGGGAGAAAAAGGAAAACTTCAGTTTGTTTCGCTAAAAGGTAAAATCCCCGAAAAATACCGCAATTTCCAGGAAGTGTGGGAGGCCGGAAAAACCAGTACCTATATATATTTCAGAACAAACAAATATTTTTTTATCTGGGATTATAATTCTTTTCGTGTGCTGGAAAGCAAAGAAAATTATCATGTAAGTGCTGTAGTGAACAATCAGTTGTATGTACGTGCCTGGAATCGTGGATTAACAGTCTTAAAAAATGACAGTTTTTATGTAGTTCCTCACGGCGAAAAATTTGCCACTGAACGCATATATGCGATGCTACCGTATGATGAAAAACGAATGCTGATCGGCACACGTACGCAAGGATTGTTTTTATATGATGGGCAGGATTTTACGCCTTTCAAAACAGAAGCTGATCCTTATATTTTTAATACCAGCCTTTATGGTGGCCTTGTATTGAGCAATGGCCTGATTGGAATAAATACATTTAATGATGGCATGGTGATCATTGATAAGCAAGGCAAACTTATACAGCGAATTGACAAATCGGTGGGGCTTCAAGACAATTCGGTAGACCAGTTATTTGAAGACTCCCGCGGTATTTTATGGATGCCGCTCTTTAATGGTATTGCAAAGCTCGACATGCGTTCTTCTCTTTCGTTCTACGATGAATCAATGGGATTACCGGCTAAAACGGTTTTTAATGTTGTTAAGATAAATGACACTATTTATGCAGGTACCAACAACGGAGCGTATTTTCTAAACAGCGCTACCAATCGTTTTCAATTTGTTACCGGTACCAGTGGACAGATCTATTCTTTTCTTAAAATAAAAAATGATCTGCTGGTAGGCGCTGCGGAAAATGGGCTGATGAAAATAATTCATGGAAAAGCTTATCCCGTTATTGCCGGAATAAATTATGATTTTCATATCCGGCAACTGCTGCGTTCAAAAATTGATTCCAATGTTTTGTATGTTGATCTTAGAAACGGAATAGCTGTTGTAAGGTACAACGCTGCTACAGGCTCTTACGCAGTGGAATCCTTCCGTAATGATGTAACCGGCGGCTTTTCTACTTTTAATGAAACAGCAGATGGTAATCTTTGGGTAGCTGGCAATAACCCCGGTGAGCTGATATTGGTGAAGCCTGACAGATCAACTGGAAAAGTTGATGTGGCAAAAGGCTCAATTGAGGTATTCAACCACAAGCAGGGACTGCCTGTGAAACAAGCTGTCATTACACACTACGATGGAACCATGTATTTTATTTCGGAGAAAGATTCCATATTTACTTTCAACAATAAACTAAACCACTTTACCCAGGTTACCGGCAGTTTTCTTAAAAATTATATTGTCGATAATACAGATGGCACAGCAGAAATTCCTACCGATCACCTCGGCAGAATTTGGGCCAATTTGGGAACCGGGGTAATTGTCAAAATGCCTGCAAAAGATGGCAGTGTAAAAATAATTGATGCTCCGTTCAGAGAACTAAAGAGAAACTTCCCCGTCTGGGCAATCAGTCCTACAACAGATGACAAAGGGCATGATGTTGTTTGGTTTGCAGGAAGAAATGGTATTGTGCGCTACGATGGCAACCTGGAAGAAGCAAGACAAACAGCTTTCAGCGCCATTATACGTGAAGTAAAACTCAATGAAGATTCGGTTTATTATTCAGGCTTTAATTTACCGGCCCAAAAAGCCAGCTTCGACTACCAGTCCAATTCCGTTCGCTTTCAATATGCTGCTCCTTATTTTAAACAGGAAAACGAAATGTTGTTTTCCACTTACCTCGAAGGGCGTGATAAAAATTGGTCGGAATGGAGCAAGCAGAGCTTTCGTGAATTTGGTAACCTATCGCCGGGCAGTTATACTTTTCGGGTAAAAGCTAAAAATATTTCGGAGATAGAAAGCGCCCAAACCAGTTTCTCGTTTACGATTCTGCCACCTTGGTACCGTACCTGGTGGGCATACCTGCTTTATGCGTTCGCAATATTTTCAACCATTTATTTGATCATCAAATGGCGAACAAAACAACTCCACGAAAAACACCGGGAGTTGGAAAAAACAGTGCAGGACCGTACGCTGCAGTTAAGCATGCGGGCCGAAGAATTGGAAGTGATCAACAGCGTACAGGAAGGACTGGTAAGGGAAATGGACATGCAGGCTATTTATAATTTTGTAGGCGGCCGCATTGGCGAATTGTTCGATACACAAAGTGTTTTCATCCGCTCGTTTGATGAACATGGCGAAATAGAACACTGGCAATATGTGGTAGAAAAAGGAGAAAAGATCACCAGTGAACCCCGACCGGTTATCTGGGCCAACAAGCTGCTGATACAAACAAAACAGCCTTTGCTCATCAACGAAAACTATGTAGAAACGGCAAACAAATATGGCAGCACCGGAGTAAGCAAAGGCCTGCCGCCGAAGTCTGCCATGTTTATTCCTATGATTGCGGGTGATGCAGTGAAGGGTTCGGTAAGCTTGCAAAATACCGACAAAGAAAATGCCTTTACAGAAAGCGACCTTCGCCTGCTGACAACCCTTACAAACAGCATGAGCGTAGCACTTGAAAATGCCCGCCTTTTTGCTGAGACCTCTCACCTGCTGGCAGAATCAAAACAAAGAGCTACAGAATTGGGTACGGTAAATAATATCAGTAAAGCATTGGCTTCTCAATTAAACCCCGATGAGTTGATAAAAATGGTAGGCGACCAATTGAAAAATTTGTTTAAAGCAAATATTGTTTACGTGGCCATGGTGAATCCTAAAACAAAAATTATTTATTTTCCTTACCAGTTTGGCGACAACCTTGTGCCGATGAAACTGGGCGAAGGACTGACCTCAAAAATTATTTTAAACGGCGAACCGCTGCTGATCAATAAAGATTTGCAGGAACTGAGGGCGCAGATGGGCATTCAAAAAATTGGCGTTCCTGCTGCATCTTACCTCGGTGTACCCATACCCGTGGGTGATGAAAATATCGGCGTGCTAAGTGTACAAAGTACCGAACAGGAAAACCGGTTTAACGAAAACGACCTGCGCCTATTATCTACCATTGCTTCTTCTGTTGGTGTTGCCCTGCGCAATGCCACGCTGTTTGAAGAGGTAAAATTGGCCAAAAGAGAAGCAGAATCTGCGAGCAGGCTTGCCGAAAAAGCCAACGAAGCGAAGAGCGCTTTTCTATCCACTGTAAGTCATGAATTAAGAACGCCGCTGACATCAGTATTGGGCTTTGCTAAGATCATAAAAAAAAGACTGGAAGAAAGGATCTTCCCTATCGTTGACAAGTCGGATGTAAAAACAGAAAAGACGGTGAACCAGATCTCTGAAAATCTGCATGTGGTCATCTCAGAAGGTGAAAGGCTTACGCACCTGATAAATGACGTGCTTGACCTTGCAAAAATTGAGGCTGGTAAGATGGAATGGCAGCAGGAAAATGTTTCCCTGCCTGAAGTTGCGGAAAGGGCTATTGCAGCCACCACGTCTTTATTCGATCAAAAAGCCCTGAGCCTCATCAGGGAAATTGATGATGATCTTCCTGAAATTACTGGCGATAAAGACAAGCTGATACAGGTTGTGATCAACCTTATTTCCAATTCTGTAAAGTTTACCGATACGGGTGGTATTACCTGCCGGGTTAAAAAGCTTAATGATGAAATTATTGTAAGTATCAGCGATACAGGTATTGGCATTGATAAGGAAGATTTTGGTGCCGTGTTTGAGCAGTTTAAACAAGTGGGTGGAGATACGCTGACTGATAAACCAAAAGGCACAGGCCTTGGACTTCCTATCTGTAAAGAAATTGTAGAGCACCATGGCGGAAGAATATGGGTAGAAAGCGAAAAGGGCAAAGGCAGTACTTTTTCATTTGCATTACCGATTAATAAAACAACCGCTTCTAGGCCCCTGCATCTGGATGACCTGGTAAGACAATTAAAAGAGCAGGTAGCCTATTCGCAATTAAATATAGCCGGACAACAGGCTGCTAAAATACTGATCGTTGATGATGATGATTCCATCCGTTCATTATTGCAGCAGGAGTTGGGAGATGCCGGTTATAATGTTGACCAGGCCAGCAATGGTAAAGAAGCACTGGCAAGAGTAAGGGTAAACCGCCCCAACCTTATTATCCTTGATATCATGATGCCGGAAATGAATGGTTTTGATACGGCAGCTGTGTTGAAAAATGATCCTGAAACAATGGATATACCCATCATTGTATTATCTGTGGTGCAGGATAAGGCAAGGGGATTCAGGATTGGTATTGACAGGTATCTCACCAAACCAATTGATACAGGTTTGTTATTTAATGAAATTGGCAGCCTGCTGGAACAGGGCAAATCAAAAAAGAAAGTGATGATTGTGGATGAAGATTCAGGCGCCGTTTCCACCCTCACCGATGTGCTGAAAAACAAAGGCTATGAAGTAATGGAATCGAACGAAAATGAATTGCTGGAAAAGGCGGTAGCTAATTTGCCTGACATCATCATTATCAGTTCGGTACTATCAGGCAAACAGGATATTGTAAAAACATTGCGGTTCGAAAAAGGTTTGGAGAATGTTTTATTTGTAGTGTATCAATAAAGAAATATTTAATCACAAGGAATCAATTTATACAATGGAACAAAAGATTTTAATAGTAGATGATGAAGCACATATCCGCATGCTGATAGAACAAACACTCGAAGAACTGGAAGACGAAGGCGTAGAATTTTTAACTGCAGAGAATGGCGAAATTGCACTTGAAATTATACAACAAGAAAAACCAAACCTTGTTTTTTTAGATGTGATGATGCCCAAAATGAATGGCATGGAAGTTTGCAGGCGGGTAAAAAAAGAACTGCTGATGAATAATATTTACATTGTGCTGCTAACCGCTAAAGGCCAGGAACTGGACAGGCTAAAAGGCCAGGAAGTAGGCGCTGATGTGTATATGACCAAACCCTTTGACCCCGAAGTAATATTGAACAAGGCAAAAGAAGTGTTGGGTATTGCATAATTATTTTAGCATTACAGGGCCCTTATCAACAAGGTTATAATACCAACTTACACAACTGCAATGGCTCAGCCAACTTTAAAATCTTTATTGGGTAAAAGAAGTGAAACCACTGCCTGGCTGCAGTCCTGGGCGGCAATGTCAAACACAGCAATAGTTGTAGAAGATAGTCAAAACAATATTTTATTTGGATCAGCATTAACCGGCGAACTGCAAACTTTTACCGTAACACTCGATAATGAAATTTCAGGCTTTGTAAAAGGCGATGGTAATGCAGTACTCATTGCAAGCCTTTTATCGCTGATGCTGCAGAAAGAAGCAGAGAAAAAAAAGATGGGCACAGAGGTATTAAATTTATACCAGGAATTAAATGTTATTTACAATTTTTCAGAAAAATTAACCCAAACAATTGACCCGGATATTATTGCCCAGCTGGCATTGGAACAAGCCATGCATTCCATCCCGTCGCACAGTGGTGTAATTGTTTTATGGGATGAACAAAACAGTCAATTAAAAATTCCGGCAACATCGGCTGAACCACTTTTTAATGAAGAACGCCTACTCGGCAACGCCGGGCTCCTACTAAAAATAGGTATCAGTGGCCAGTCTGAAATTATAAATGATCTTACGCTTTTAAAAGAAAAAGGTATCATTGAAAGCGATGTGCAGTCGCTGATCTATGCAGCAATGAAAGTAAAGAAGCGGGTATTGGGTGCTATCATTTTGTCTGGCAAAAATGCAGAACAATACACTGCCGCTCATCTTAAATTACTGGTAACACTTGCGCTGCAATCATCCACGGCCATTGAAAGCGCCATGCTGTACGAAAAAAATATACGTGAAGTTCGGGAAAGAGAAGAAGCCATTTTGCGTATACATGAAGTGACAAAGAAATTTGTACCCAACGAATTCATAAGATCATTAGGCAAAGAAGCCCTCACCGATGTAATGCTGGGTGACCTGGTAGAAAAAAATGTAACGGTACTTTTTACTGACATCCGTGACTTTACTTCCCTGTCTGAAAAAATGACTCCGGAAGAAAATTTTAGATTTGTTTCTTCTTTCAATGCACAGTTGGGGCCCATCATTCGTGCTAACGGCGGGTTCATCAATCAATACCTTGGCGACTCCATAATGGCCTTATTTCCCGGCCATCCTGAAGATGCATTAAAGGCTGCCATCGCCATGCAAAAAGCAGTGTATGAATTAAATTGTAAACGCATAACGGAAGGCCTCCCAATTATCAGAGCCGGTATCGGTATGCATACCGGCCCGTTAATTATGGGCATCACAGGCGATGAGCACCGGCTGGATGCAGCCACTATTTCAGATACCGTGAACACCGCCGCACGAATAGAAAGCCTCACAAAATACTACAGGTCTCCCCTGCTGTTAAGCGGCGAGACACTTCGCCATATCACTGATCCTGACAAATATCATTTACGGCATTTGGGAAATGTACAGTTAAAGGGCAAACACAAGCCGCTTAATATTGTTGAATGTATCAATGGCTACCCCGATAGTGAACTTGATAAAAAAGCAAGATCCCTGGTAAAGTTTAACGAGTGTATGAATTATTATTTTGACCAGTGTTTTGAAAATGCAGTACAGGGTTTCCAGGCTATCATTGCAACGGATACCGATGACCATACAGCAAATTATTTTATGACAAATGCGTTGAAATATTTAAAAAATGGCGTTCCTGAAAACTGGACGGGCACTGAAGAAATGTTAAGCAAATAATAAGCTATCCAATTTCATCGGCAGTAACAATCCAATCGGAAAAATTTATAAAACTGGTCCCCGTAAAACCCTTTCTGGCAGCACCTTCAATCGCAGCCGACACTACATTTCAATGTGTAGTGATTACGAAAACCTATCCCCGGTATTTGTATCTTGATAAGTTGTATAAAAGTAATCAGCAGGCAGTCGTTTTTACCTGATAAACAACTGCGTAATAAAGCATTTTTATATTACCTTCCAGTTATATAACGATTAACGCATAAAACCCAATACCTACACCTGCCTGCACGCTGCCTACACATTTAAAAACCAATTGCTGCGTTAGCAATTTCTATTGTACCCGGAGAAACACTTTAAATGACTTTGATAAAGCTGACATGATGAAGAAGTGATTCAGACAGCCTATGACACTGTAAAAGCACATGGAACTTAAATAAAATTGGAAGCAAGGCGAAGGCGCAGGATTTATAATTGAGCTGCGAGTATAATAATTGTTCACAGATACTTTAAACACCTAGCAATATGAAATCAATTCTTTGTCTCTTCGTAACTGTCTGTATTGTGCTCGCCACTCAAGATGGTACTGCACAAAGCCACCCTGTAAAGTTTAACCTATTTTCGGGAGCTAGTGGAATTTCTATTGGGAAAATAACGTGCATCACCAGGGATGTACACGGTGTGATGTGGTTTTCAGATCAGTCGAATCAGTGTTTACTTAGCTACGATGGCACCAATATGACAAGGTATAAACACGATGCCAAAAACATCAATTCAATGGGTGGGACTTATCCTGAATGTTTGTATGCCGATTCGTCCGGTGCCATCTGGATTGGCTTTTATGGAATGGGGCTTGATAAATTTGACCCTGAATCAAACCAGTTTACACATTACCGCCGTCAGCGAAATGACCCGGGCAGTTTAAACAGCGATACTATTTCTGCACTACTCATTGATCACGTTGGAAACGTTTGGGCAGGTACCAACGGTGGCCTTAATCTGCTGGACAGAAAAACAGGCAAGTTTAAACATTTCAGCAATAGACTTCATGATTCAACCAGCCTTAGTTGCAATATGGTGAGAGCACTGTATGAAGATCATGAGGGCACAATTTGGGTGGGCAGCGGTTTTCCATTTGATGGTAGCACCGATGGGGGCCTCAACCGCTTCAATCAGAACACAGAAACTTTTACCCGTTACCTGAATGATCCTAAAGATTCGCACAGCCTTGCAAACAATAAGGTGAGGGCCATCTTTGAAGACAGCCGGGGTACTTTCTGGATAGGTACCGGCGGCGATGGGCTGCATACGATGGATAGAAAAACCGGTTCTTTTGAAAGGCATACTTACAACCCTGCCCACCCGGAACAATTAAGCCGCCCTCCGGTTAATGGTGGTTTTGATCATATCACTTTTATTGCAGAAGATGTTGAAAAATGTTTATGGATTGGAACATTTTCGAATGGTTTAAACCGATACGATCCCGTAACAAAAACCATCACGCATTATGGAAATAATGCCGATAAATCGGGCGAATTTAAAGACAATAGCAGCTGGTGGGCAAATGCTTCTAATGATGGCCTGCTTTGGATTAGCACACAAGAATCCTACTTATACCGCATCGACCTGTTTTCAAATATTATTCCCTATTATAGTGTAAATGGCGTTGGGGTAAATTCATTTTTAGAAGAGTCCCCTTCCATTTTCTGGATTGGTACAGACAGCGGACTTTTACGCAAAGATGTTAAAAGCGGAACCTCCCAGTTATATGTGAACGATCTCCGCAATTCAAACAGTTTAAGTAATAATACAATTCAAAAGATATTTAAAGACAAAGCTGGAAATTTATGGTTTGGTACCAGTGGCGGATTGAACCGTTTAAACCCAGCTACAGGAATGTTTACCCGCTTTCAGCATGACCCTGGTAATAAGGAAACATTGTCAGGCAATTTTATTGCTAGTTTATACGAAGATCGAGAATCAAATTTTTGGATTAGTACTTTCGATAAAGGATTAAATTTAATGGATCGGCGGACGGGTAAATTTACCCGTTACCAACATAGCGCCGACGATACCTCCAGTTTAACCTCTGACAATGTTTCCTGCATCTTCGAAGATCAACCCAATATGCTGTGGATAGGCACCTGGAACGGTGGTGGCATAAATATCATGAACAGTAAAACAGGGAAAATTAAGCACTACCTGTCCGACCAAAACATAGTGGCATTTTTTAAAGATGCCGACGGTATCATTTGGATTGGAAGCGAAAGTGGGTTGTTTCGATACAATAGACAATCGAATGATTTCACTACCATAGATGAGGAAAATGTAGGTTTTAATATTAATAATGTAAGATCAATAATTGGAGACAATAAAAATAATCTTTGGGTAGGTACATTTTCCGGAATTTTCAAGATCAACCCAAGAAGAGACATGGCTATTTTTTATGGAAAAGAATCAGGTATCCGAACACAAAACCTGTATTATAATTCCGTTTACAAAGGTCAGGATGGAACATTATTCTTTGGAGGCTATTCCGGCTATTATGTATTTTATC